>NZ_RZTG01000012.1:0-279434 GCF_003997175.1 Mesorhizobium sp. Primo-A | reverse complement strand
GGGGAATAGGGGAATAGGGGAATAGGGGAATATGTTGCGCTCTTAGCCCGGCCGGCCAAATCTTTTTGCTTTTCCCTACTCCCTTACTGCCCTACTCCCTTATTCCCCTGCGAGCAAAGCGAGCACTTATGCCTTACGACCAGAAGAAAATCGTCGAAGCCCTGCGTGCTTTCGAACGCGGCGAGATCGTCGTCGTCATGGATGATGACGGGCGCGAGAACGAGGGCGACCTGATCGTCGCCGCTGTCCACTGCACGCCCGAAAAGATGGCGTTCATCGTTCGCCACACCTCCGGCATCGTCTGTACGCCGATGCCGCGCGAAGAAGCCAAGCGGCTGAACCTTGCCCCCATGGTCGCCGACAACGATTCCGCCCACACCACCGCTTTCACCGTCAGTGTCGATTTCAAGCATGGCACCACGACCGGCATCTCGGCCGAAGATCGCACTTTGACCGTTCGCAATCTTGCCAACGGCAATGTCGGTGGCTCGGATTTCGTCCGCCCCGGCCACATCTTCCCGCTGATCGCGCGCGAAGGCGGCGTGCTGATGCGCTCAGGCCATACCGAAGCAGCGGTCGATCTGTGCAAGCTCGCCGGCCTGCCGCCGGTTGGCGTCATTTCCGAGCTGGTCAATGATGACGGCACCGTCAAGCGCGGTCCGCAGGTGCAGGCTTTCGCCGAGGAGCATGGCCTCAAGCAGGTTTCGGTCGCCGACCTCATCGCCTACCGGCAGCGCAAGGAAACGCTGGTCGAACGCGTCGCCTGCTCGGAAATCGACACGCTCGGCGGCAAGGCACAGGTCTTCACCTACACGCTGCCGTGGGACTCCATGCATCACGTCGCCATCGTCTTCGGCGACATTCGTGACGGCGAGGACGTGCCGGTGCGTCTGCATTCGGAGGATGTGGTGACCGATGTCTTCGGCACCAGCCACCGGCTCGACGCCATCATGAAGACAATGGGCGAGCGCAGGCGCGGTGTCATCGTCTATCTCAGAGAAGGCTCCGTCGGCGTTGCGCATCAGGAGCGCAAGCGGCCGGCAAGCGGCGACCGCGAGGATCACGAAGAGGCGCGCCGCCGTGAAAACGAGTGGCGCGAGATCGGGCTAGGCGCCCAGATACTCAAGGATCTCGGCATCTCCTCGATCAACCTGATCGCCTCGCGCGAACGCCACTATGTCGGCCTTGAAGGTTTTGGCATCCACATCGCCAAGACCGAGATCCTCTGAGCCTCCCGTCGATCCGGTTGCCGGAGAAGACGGATGAATGCGTCCCTGCCTTCCAGCCAGCGCAGCGAGCGGCTTTTGCTGCGCCGCCCAGAAGAGGCTGATCTGGATTTCCTGATCGATCTCTTTTCGCGCCGGGAACTTGTTGCGCATCGTCCGGGCCCTGTCCCGGATACAGCCCAGCAGAGCGCCGCGCGGCTGACGCGCGACATCGGTCATTGGCACAAGCACGGCTTTGGCCGCTGGGCGGTCGAGGCGGATGAAAAGCTGGTCGGCTTCGGCGGCGTCACGGTATCGGCGGATTTCGACGGTCTGAACCTGTCCTATCATCTTCATCCGGCGAGCTGGGGACATGGCTATGCCACGGAATTGGTGACGGAAGCACTGCGCACCGCGTTCGGCCCCTTGCGTGCCGATCGGGTTGTCGGCCTCGTCCGCCCCGCCAATCCGGCTTCGCGACGGGTGCTGGAGAAATGTGGCTTCGTCTTCGAAAAAGAGGTGATTCTGCACGGGGCGCCAACGATAGTTTTGGCATTGGCGCACCCAAGAAGAGTCAATATTTCAGGCCCGGCTGCCTAGAGCGGCGCGCCCGGCCTAAGGCCCGGGCGCGCCGGAACTATTCCGCAGCAATCGCGGCTGCTTCGCATCCGTCCGTCTCGCACTCAGCCGTGGCAAGGCTGCGCTGGCCAAGCAGCACCGTGGCCAGCGCGATCGTGCCTGAAGCCACAGAGACCCAGAACCCGTTCTGGGCACCGAACGCATCGACCACCGCGCCGGCCGCGAACGAGCCGAGCGCCATGCCGATGCCGATGCCGGTCATGACCCAGGTAATGCCTTCGGTCAGCATCGCCTCCGGCACATGCCGCTCGATCAGGCCGAAGGCGGTGATGAAGGTCGGCGAGATCGCCACGCCGCTGATGAACACGGTCAGCGCCAGCAGTGGCACGGTGTCGGCGGTGAGCGGCAACAGCGTGCCGAGCGCGACGAGGGCGACTGCGATGGCCAACTGGCGTTGCAGCGGCGCCTTCAGGCTGAGCGCGCCGACGATGATGCCGAGCACGAACGATCCCAGCGCATAAACGCCGATGACAAGGCTGGCGGCGCCGGGCTGGCCAAGCTCCTTGGTGATCGCCACGGTGCTGACTTCCGTCGTCGCGAAGGTCGCGCCGATGAAGATCAGGGCGAAGGTGATGATCTGAACCGGCCGCAGGCGGATCGCCGAGCCGCTTGAGCCATGGTCCACCGGCCGCACTTGCGGCTCCGTCGAGCGTTGCAGGATGAAGGCCGCTGATCCGAATGCGAGAAATAATGTGCTCACCAGAACGCCGGCTTCCGGGAACAGGGCAGCACTGAGACCGACCGATAGCGATGCCCCGGCGATATAGACCAGTTCATCGGCCGCGGACTCGAAGGCGAATGCGGTGTTCATCTGCGGCCGTCCGCGGAAAATCTCTGTCCAGCGCGCCCGCACCATCGCCGGCATGCTTGGCATGGCCGCGGCCAGTAAGGCCGACACGAACAGCGTCCACACCGGCCAGTCCTGGTTGGCCGCCGCTATCAGGACGGCGAAAGCCAGCACCGCGATGATGGTGGTGGGCACGACGATCCGTGTCTGGCCCAGGCGGTCCACCAGTCTGGATATCTGCGGCGCAACGAAAGCGTTGGCCAGCGCGTATGTTGCCGAGACGGCTCCGGCCAGCCAGTATTCGCCACGCGTCTGCGACAGCATCGCCACGATGCCGATGGGCGCCATGGCGATCGGCAGGCGCGCCATGAATCCGGCGGCCGCAAAGCCCTTGGTTCCGGGGGCACGAAAGATTTCCGCATAGGGATTTTGCATGGGTGGTTCCTCGACAAAGGACGATTCGGCAATTACATACGAAGCGTATGATTGTTAAATAGAGCATACGCCGCGTATGTCAATTGGCATACGTTACGTATGTGAATAGGGCCAGAAGCCATGCACAGACCCCGCAAGGAGATGATCGCCGAGACGCGCGCAAAGCTGATCGCGGCGGCCCGCCATGCCTTCGGCACAACAGGCTATGCGGAAGCCTCGATGGATGATTTCACCGCTTCGGCCGGGCTGACGCGCGGCGCGCTCTATCATCATTTCGGCGACAAGAAGGGGCTGCTGCAGGCGGTCATAGCCCAGATCGACGGCGAAATGGCGGCGCGCATCAATGAGGTCGCGTCGAGAGCGCCGACCCGCTGGCAGCATTTCGTCGACGAGTGCTCGACCTATATCGAGATGGCGCTGGAGCCGGAAATCCAGCGCATCATGTTCCGGGATGGCCCGGCCGTGCTGGGGGATCCAGCGCAATGGCCGAATGCCAGTGCGTGCATCGTGTCAATGACCGACCATCTGACCGCGCTGCAGGAGGAGGGGGTCGTTGTCTCGAGCCTCGACCCCGAGACGGCCTCGCGACTGATCAACGGAGCGAGCAGCCAGGCAGCGCAACGGATCGCCAATTCGGACGACCCCGAAGCGACGTCCAAGAAGGTGGTGACGGCGTTCAAGCAACTGCTCGAAGGCCTGCTCAAGAAGCCGGATCCGCAGTCGAATTGAAGTTCCCACCGGAGCTTTTCGTGCCGGCAGCTGTTCCCGATAGGAATTTTTTCTTGACACCTGCCCTCAGCTAAGGTACATATTCGTCCATGGTGCTGATTTGCGCCGGTGACCCGCCGCACAGGCGGGTTTTTCGTTTGATGCTCCGTCAGACAATGCGCCGGCGAAAGGCTGCGAAAGAAAACCGTTGCCCAGAATTCGTCGCCCTGTGGTGCCAGGGCCGGCAATTGACAATCGCCGGGTTGAGTTCATCCTCTTCCACCATCTCTGAGGCGGAGGGGCACATGTGGGATTTCGAGATCGGCCGGTCGGTGTCCATCATGATGCGGACCTGGCCGTTCATCGTCTTTCGTATGATCGTCTATTTCGGCATCACGCTGGCCTACATCATGGCGACCGGCACCGGTGCCTCGGTCGGCTATGGCGTCGGCCATATCTCCACCGATCCCGACGGGCCCATGTCCTTTGCCCTGTGGGGCGGCGTGGTCGGGTTTGGCATCGTCTCGATCGCGGTCTACTGGATCCGCGAATACATCCTCTATATCGTCAAGGCCGGCCACATCGCCGTCATGGTTCATCTGATCGACGGCCGCGACATTCCCGGCGGTCAGGACCAGATCGCCTACGCCAGGGATGTCGTCACCCAGCGTTTTGCCGAGGCCAATATCCTTTTCGTCGTCGACCAGCTCGTCAAGGGTGCCATCCGCGCCATCACCGGCCTGCTCGGCGGTATCGCCGCCTTCCTGCCGATACCGGGCCTGAGCGGCCTGGTCTCCTTCATCAACACGGTGATCCGCCTGTCGCTGACCTATGTCGACGAGATCATCCTCGGTTACAACATCCGCATCAATTCAGCCTCACCCTTCGAGACGGCGCGCCAAGGCGTCGTGCTCTATGCCCAGAACGGCAAGGTCATGGTCAAGAACGCCGTCTGGCTGGCGGTCATCATGTGGGGCGTGTCGTTCGTCATCTTTCTGATGATGCTGGCGCCTGCCGGCGCCATTCTGTTCCTGATGCCCGGCCAGCTCGCCGGCTGGGCCTTCGTGCTCGCCATCGTCTTCGCCTGGGCATTCAAGGCGGCCTTCATCGAGCCTTTCGCCATCGCTTGCCTGATGCAGGTCTATTTCAAGACCATCGCGGGCCAGGTGCCGGATCCGGCCTGGGACGCCCGGTTGGCCGAGGCGTCGTCGAAGTTCAGGGAGCTCAAGGACAAGGCGCTCGCCTCCTTCGGCGGTTCGCGCTGGGGTACGGCCGGCGCCACACCCTGATCGGCCGGGCAGGTGGTGTCTGGTGAGGCAGAAACGGTGTTGAGGCGCGCCACGGTGGACTTGAGCTGTGTCTCGCCTTGCCCGGAAAACGTCTCGCTCATGATCAGTTCCGGCAGCGGCAGCCGCCGTCCCCAACCATGCGTTTCAAGGTCCGGTTTGGAAGCGAACTCGGAAACACGGCCGACGCAGAGATAGGCGATTGGCGTTACGTGATCCGGAATGGCCAACAGCCGCTTCAGCGCCTCAGCCTCGATGATGCTCACCCAGCCGACGCCAACGCCCTCGGCACGCGCGGCCAGCCAGAAATTCTGCACCGCGCAGACGGTGCTGTAGAGATCCATCTCCGGATTGTGCCAGCGTCCCAGCGGCGAACCCTTCGAGCGCTGCCGGTCGCAAGTGATGCAGATGTTGAGCGCGCTCTCGCAGATGCCTTCCAGCTTGAGCTTGCGGTACAGCGCCTGTTTTTCCGCCTCGATCGCCGGCAGTTCCTGCTCGCGCGCGGCCAGGAACAGGTCGCGCACCTCCGCTCGTCGTCCGGCATCGCGAATGACAATGAAATTCCATGGCTGCATGAAGCCGACCGATGGCGCGTGATGGGCGGCAAGCAGCAGCCGCGCCAGCACGTCGTCATCGATCGCGGTGGGCAGGAAATGGCTGCGCACGTCGCGCCGCGTGAACATGGCGCGATAGACCGCATCGCGCGCATTCTGGTCGAATCCATCGTCAATGGCAGCGGTCATATGTTCCGGCATCGCTTGTCCCCTTGCGATTGCAGATTCAAAACGGTCAGAGCGTACTTTGTGCGTCCAAATGGACGCACGTCGCTCTGATGCCACCCGCCCGACCATGCGGATGACGATGCCTGCCAGGCCGGTCTTCTGGCTTGGGATCAACCCGCGTCCGGTGCCTTCCCGTCATCGACAGTGGCATTTACCGGCGCGGTCCCCCTCACAGCGTTGGGCACGCCACGGAATTCAACCGTGTTCCCGATTCTCCCGCTTGCGGCGGGCACCAGGCAGTGCCAAGGACTTTACGCCGAAGCGCCGGCGAGGCCAATGCCTGCGGCGACACGAATGGACGCAGGCGCGATTTTCCCCAGTCATCGGCCGCCCGTGCATGGCCTTTGTCGATCCGGGTCACTAGATTAGGACGATGACCACCCGTCTCTACACGCATCCGATCTTCCTCGAGCATCTCACGCCGCCCGGACATCCCGAGCGGCCCGACCGCCTGCGTGCCATCGAGCGCGTGCTCGACGAGGAAGCCTTTGCCGGGCTCGATCGTATCCAGGCGCCGGAAGGCGACGAGGCCACCATCCTCTACGCGCATCCCGCCGATTTCGTCGCCCGCGTGCGCGCCGCCATTCCCGACGAGGGGATTGCCCGCATCGATGCCGACACCACTGCCAGTCCGAAGAGCTGGCAAGCGGCGATCACCGCGATCGGCGCCGCCAACGCCGCCGTCGATGATGTCTTTTCGGGCCGCGCCGACAACGTCTTCGTCGCCGCCCGGCCGCCCGGCCATCATGCCGAAAAGACCACGGCCATGGGCTTCTGCCTGTTCAACACGGCGGCGATCGCGGCGCGTTATGCGCAGAAGAAACACGGTGTCGAGCGCGTTGCCATCGTCGACTGGGACGTGCATCACGGCAATGGCACGCAGGATATTTTCTGGGACGATCCCTCGGTGCTCTATTGCTCGACACACCAGATGCCGCTTTATCCCGGCACCGGAGCGAAGACCGAAACGGGCGCCGGCAACATCGTCAACGCACCGCTGGCGCCGCAGACCGGCAGCGAAGTGTTTCGCGATGCCTTCCTGTCGCGCGTCCTGCCCGCGCTCGACAATTTCGCGCCCGACCTGATCATCATTTCGGCCGGGTTCGACGCGCACCACCGCGATCCGCTGGCCGAGATCAATCTGACCGAGGATGATTTCGATTGGGCGACCGGCCAGCTGATGCAGCGCGCGGCACGCCACAGCGGCAACCGGCTCGTCAGCCTGCTCGAGGGCGGCTACGATCTGCAGGGATTGGCATTTTCGGTCGCCGCCCATGTCGGGCGACTGATGAAAGGATGAACGATGGCTGGTGAGACCAACGAAGACGTCAAGGCGATGAGCTTCGAGCAGGCACTCGATGCGCTGGAGAAGATCGTCGATGATCTGGAGCGTGGCGACGTGCCGCTCGACCAGTCGATCAGGATCTATGAACGTGGCGAGGCGCTGAAGGCGCATTGCGACCGGCTGCTGAAGGCCGCCGAGGACAAGGTCGAGAAGATCAGGCTGTCGCGCGACGGCAAGCCGGTTGGAACGGAGCCGCTCGACGCGGATTGAGGCCGGTCCGAACGATGGCCTCGCCTCACCGGTTTTTGGACATGATCATGATCGAGGATATAACTCGTTGCGATTGAAACAGCTCAAGGACAAGAGGAGATACGGAAGCGATGTGCAGAAACATCAAGACCCTGTTCAATTTTGATCCGCCGGCAACCAATGACGAGGTGCGCGACGCGGCCCTTCAGTTCGTCCGCAAGCTGAGCGGAACGACGCGACCCTCGAAGCAGAACCAGCACGCCTTCGATCATGCCGTCGACGCCATCGCGGCCTCGGCGCGCGAACTGCTCGATTCCCTGGAAACCCATCAGCATCCGCGCAATCGCGAAGAGGTGGCGGCCAAGCTGCGGGCAAAGGCGGCCATCCGCTTTGCCTGATGCGGCCAGGCGGCCTTCGACCACCGACAAGGAGAGTCCATGAGCTTCTTCCCCGGGAAAGACCCTGAGGTGGGCGATGCGTTCGCCAGCGATCAGATCGAATTGATGGTCATTCCGAACGCCAAGGACATCGGTGGTTTTCAGGTGCGCCGTGCCCTGCCAACGGCAAAAAGGCGGTTGGTCGGTCCGTTCATCTTCTTCGACCGCATGGGTCCCGCGATCCTGCGGGCCGGCCAGGCGCTGGACGTCCGTCCGCATCCGCATATCGGACTGTCGACGGTCACCTATCTGTTCGACGGCAAGATCCGGCACCGCGACTCCCTCGGCACCGAAATGGTCATTCAGCCCGGCGACGTGAATTTGATGACCGCCGGCCGCGGCATCGTCCATTCGGAGCGTACGCCGGAGGAACTGCGTGGCGCGCCGATGTCGGTATCCGGCCTGCAGACATGGCTGGCGCTGCCGGACGACAAGGAAGAGGTGGCTCCTGTGTTCGAGAACACAGGAGCGCTCAGGCTTCCCGAGATTGATGCCGAAGGCGTCAACGGGCGCCTCATCATCGGCGATTTCCAAGGATTACGGTCCCCGGTCAGGGCCGATTCGGAGACGCTCTACGCCGACCTGCGCCTGGCGCCCGGCGCCAGCGTGAAAATCCCTGCCGATGCGGAAGAGCGCGCCATTTACACGCTGGAAGGCGAGGTCTCGATTTCGGGCGATGTGTTCCCAGCCGAACGGCTGCTGGTCTTCCGTCCCGGTGACGAGATCGTCGTGTCGTCGCAGACCGGGGCGCATTTCATGCTGTTCGGCGGCGCCTCTCTTGGTTCGAAGCGTTACATCTGGTGGAATTTCGTCTCGTCGTCGAAAGAGCGTATCGAACAGGCGAAAGAGGAATGGAAGACAGGCCGCTTCGACATCGTTCCAGGAGACGAGGAAGAGTTCATTCCGCTGCCGGAAAGCTGATGCCTGTCGCCCAAAGTGGCCCGGTTTTGGGGAAACGACCTGCATAGAAGCAAAAGACCACAGTCTGATCCGCGTCACTGACACGCATTTACTTTCGCCGGCCGGCGGCCTATTTCGCCCATCAACCGAAAGCCTGAGCACCGTGAACGCAACGCCGCATACGCCGCTTCTCGACAAGGCCCGCATCCCGGCCGACCTGCGCATGCTTGCCGAGAGTGAGCTGCCGCAACTGGCGTCCGAGCTTCGCGCCGAGCTGGTCGACGCGGTATCCCGCACGGGTGGTCATCTGGGCGCCGGCCTTGGCGTGGTCGAGCTGACAGTGGCGCTGCACTATGTCTTCAACACCCCCGATGATCGGCTGATCTGGGATGTCGGCCACCAGGCCTATCCGCACAAGATCCTGACCGGCCGCCGCGACCGTATCCGCACGCTGCGCCAGGAAGGCGGCCTGTCCGGCTTCACCCGCCGCGCCGAGAGCGAGTACGATCCCTTCGGCGCTGCCCACTCCTCGACATCGATATCGGCCGGCCTCGGCATGGCCGCGGCCCGCGATCTCTCCGGCGGCCGCAACAATGTCATCGCCGTCATCGGCGACGGCGCCATGTCTGCCGGCATGGCCTACGAGGCGATGAACAATGCCGGCGCGCTCGATGCACGGCTGATCGTCATTCTCAACGACAACGACATGTCGATCGCGCCGCCAACCGGCGCCATGAGCGCCTATCTGGCGCGGCTGGCCTCCGGCAAGGCCTATATCGGCCTGCGCGATTTCGGCAAAAAACTGACATCTTATCTCGGCAAGCGGGCGGATCGTGCGATCACAAGGGCGGTCGAGCATGCACGCGGCTACGTCACCGGCGGCACGCTGTTCGAGGAACTCGGCTTCTATCACATCGGCCCGATCGACGGCCACAATCTGGAGCATCTGATCCCGGTCCTGAAAAATGTCCGAGACAATGGCGAAGGCCCGGTGCTCATCCATGTCGTCACCCAGAAGGGCAAGGGCTATGCGCCGGCGGAAGCCGCCGCCGACAAATATCACGGCGTCAACAAGTTCGACGTCATCACCGGCGCGCAGGCCAAGGCGCCGGCCAACGCACCGGCCTACACCAAGGTGTTCGCCGAAAGCCTGGTCCAGGAGGGCCGCGAGGACGACCGCATCGTCGCCGTCACCGCAGCCATGCCGAGCGGTACCGGCCTCGACCTGTTCGGCGAAGCGTTCCCGTCGAGGACCTTCGATGTCGGCATCGCCGAACAGCACGCGGTGACCTTCGCCGCCGGCCTCGCCACCGAAGGCTACAAGCCGTTCGCGGCCATCTATTCCACCTTCCTGCAGCGCGCCTACGACCAGGTCGTCCACGACGTCGCCATCCAGAAATTACCGGTGCGCTTTCCCATCGACCGCGCCGGCTTCGTCGGCGCCGATGGCGCCACCCATTGCGGCGCCTTCGACACCACCTTCCTGGCGACACTGCCGGGCTTCGTGGTGATGGCGGCGGCCGACGAGGCGGAGCTGCGCCACATGGTACGCACCGCGGCAAGCTATGATGACGGCCCGATCGCCTTTCGCTATCCGCGCGGCAATGGCGTTGGCGTCGACATGCCGGAGCGTGGCTCCGTGCTCGAAGTCGGCAAGGGCCGCATCGTCAGGGAGGGCACCAAGGTAGCATTGCTGTCCTTCGGCACACGGCTGCAGGATTGCCTGATCGCCGCCGAGGAGCTAGGGGCTGCCGGGCTCTCCACCACGGTCGCCGACGCCCGTTTCGCCAAGCCGCTCGACGAGGATCTGATCCGGCGGCTGGCCCGCTCGCATGAGGTTCTGGTGACGGTGGAGGAGGGCGCCGTCGGCGGCTTCGCCAGCCATGTGCTGCAGTTCCTCGCCCATGAAGGCCTGCTGGAAAGCGGCCTGAAGGTGCGCCCGCTGGTGCTGCCCGACGTGTTTACCGACCACGCCAAGCCGGAAAAGATGTATGCCGATGCCGGGCTCGATGCTGCCGGCATCGTGCGCACCGTGTTCGTCGCGCTCGGGCATACGGTTCGCGCCCAGCGCGCCTGAATCAAAGTCTCAGTGACTTGAATCAGTTTGCCGGCCAACGTTCTTAACGCGTTGTTTACGCTGCCGTTTGGCGCTTTGCTTACCGTGTCTCTTGGCCGTTTTTCAACGGCGCCCTGCTAGATCGTGATCAGGCAGGGAGACAGCAACAATGAAAACGCTTCTGTGCGGCGCAGCGCTTTGCGCCGTCATCGTCGCGCCGGCCACAGCCGAAACGCGCTATGATCGCAGCCTCGAAAAGGCGGCCATGGGCATCGTCGCCGGCAAGATGGGCGACATCCGCGGCGGCTTTTCCTTCAAGCAGGTGCCGCAACTGGTGGTTCTGCCGGCCCCCGTTCCCGCACCTGCGGTTGCCATCGAGCCTTCACGCGAGCAAGCGTCGGGAGGGCGTGCGGATGGGTTGTCTCCGGCCGTCGAGCGCCCGGTTTCGCGAAGCGTATTCTGAGCTAGAGACCAGCAAGCCCTGATCGGGATTGCCCGATCGTTTCATCGTGCTTTGCCGCTGTGCGGGTGATCTAAAGGCGTCGGCACTGCTACTCCGCCGCCACCAGCTCCGCTTGTTGCGCCGGTTTCTCGGGGCGCCAGGATTGCGCCGCGTGGCGGGCGCGGTCTGCCAGGGCGGCAAGGCGTCCGCGCAGGTTTCGTCCACCCACCACTGACGACAAGATCACCGAATGCGTCGCAAAGCGGCGCTTGAAATCCTCGCCGCCGCAGAGAAAATCGATCGTGGTCAAGCCCCTGTCGAACGACCACTGGATGTAATCCATCATCAAGACCATGCCCGGCGAGGCCCGTTCGAAGGCCGGATCATAGGTGGTGACGAAAGCCATCATGGTTCCATGCTGCTCGAAATTGATCGATATGGCGATGATCTCGTCTTCGCGTTCGAGCACGAAGATGCGCAGCAACCCAAGCCCGGCCAGAACGGAGATCAGTGCCGGCAGCGCGGGGGAACCTTCGTCGAACAGGTCCGAAACGCGGCCGTGTTTTGCGAGCCATAGCCGTTTCAGCGCGGCGACGCGTTCCAGCACCGGCTCGCGGGCTTCGTGCGCATCCATCAGGCGGAAACGCAGCGCGCCGCCTTCCTCCATGAATTTGTAACCACGGCGATAGTTTTGCCGGGTTTTCTTCGACTGGCTTTCAAACCATTGTGCGCCGCGTTGTCCGGCGCTGGAAACTCGGTAGCTGACCTCGCTGCGGTGGCTCGGCTGCAAGATGCTGCCCTGGCCTGGGGCGGCGGGACCAAGCAGGGTCCGGAATCGAGCATCGGGCAACAGCCGATTGAGATACGCAAGATCGAAGCCGCTATCGTCGAGGATATGTTGCCAGAGTTGCGGCAGGATCTGTGGCTCTGCATCGGGAGCAAGCAGGACATCGCCATAGTCGCAGTGATCCTTCGCCGCCCATTCCAGCATACGGATGCCCGAGCGCCAGAAGGTCGCGAGCGCAATGACCGCCTCGAGGCGCTCGCCGCTCCAGACCAGGCCGATCCTGAGGCCGCGGCGGTCCTGATGCGGTGTGGTGTGCCACCAGGCCGAGATCCAGTCGGGATGCTGGAAAACGAGGCCGCCGGCGCGTTGCCAGAGCGCTGCCCAGGCGGGCGCGATTTCTGCCAGTCGCTCTGGCGAGGTTGCAATTTCGATCCGGTGCGCTTGCTGCATCCGAAACACGGCCGGTCCGTTCATGGCTTGCCCCCCTGCGGCGATTGCTGTGGCTCGGGCTTGTCGGCGCGGAAATGTCTGGCGATCTGCCGCCACATCCGCTGCAGCGGCATGACATAGAGGCCTGCGAGCGACTGGTAGTCGCGCACGTTGCGTTCGATCAAACCGAACTTGAAGTCCTCGTCGGGTTTCGGAACGCACAGAGTTCCGAAGAGCCGATCCCAGAACGAGAAGAGCAGCCCGAAGTTCTTGTCGTAATGGCGCGGGTCGGTGCTGTGGTGCAACTGATGCCAGTGTGGGCACAGGATCAGATTGTTCAACGGCCCAAACGAGATCTTGAAATGCGTGTGCCTGACGAAATCCATCATCAGGATGTTGCGTATGATGTAGACGTTGACGCCGAAGACCGTCAGTTCAACCAGGTTCAGCGACACCAGCGACCAGATGCCGACGCAGATGCCGGGAATGACGCCGTCCCAGGCCCGGTTCATCAATTCGTCGAGCGGGTGGACGCGATCCTTGGTGATGCCGACCATCACCTCGGCCGAATGGTGCACCTTGTGCAGTTCCCAGAGCACCGGGTAGCGGTGCTGGGCGACATGATAGAGATAGTACGAAATGTCGTAGGCAAGCAGCATGGTGAGGGTGAAGATCGTCACCGTCACAGGCCCCGCCGGCCCCTCGATCAGAGGCGGCTGGATTGCCAGCAGCGTGGAGAGCAACCAGTTCGTCGCATAGCCGACGGCGCTGACGAAGACGACGCCGGCGGGCAGCATGAGGAATGGCATCAGCGCCTTCCGCGTCACCCAGAACAAAAGGTCGGCTTTCGCCGAAGGATGCGTGATGACCTCATGCGGGACCGCGAACTCGAAGAACTCTTTCCAGCTCTTTTTCTCGACCGTGCGCCAATAGGCGACCAGGGCACTGGCCAAAGCAGTCAGCAACAGAAGTCCGGTCGCCAGCAGGCCGGCGCCAGAAATCCGGTCAAGAACCTTGTAGACGATGTCGCTGGCCATTTCCAAAGTTGCCGCCTCTTCATCCGGGTTTTCCCGTCGTCGCGGTCATAACATTGAAGTCCTCAAGCAAATGCGATGAAAATTGGTTAAGAAATCATGAGGCTTTCTAGATTGTTGGTATTTACCCGCAGGCGGTGAGACCTCATGCTTCGGCGGTCATCCGTCTCAACGGGCGTAACGCATGGGTATTCATAAGGATGGTCGGCGGGACGGGACGCCTCACCATCGTCGCCGTGCAAGATGCTGAGCGTGATGATGGGAACGGGAGACGAAATGCTTCCAGCTGGCGCTCTTGCCATCGTCGTCGGCTTTCGCCATGAAGGCCGATGAATTCGCCTCTGCCAGCCAGCGCACGCCAGCGGCTCGACGA
The DNA here is from genome assembly GCF_003997175.1 of Mesorhizobium sp. Primo-A. NCBI lineage: Bacteria > Pseudomonadati > Pseudomonadota > Alphaproteobacteria > Hyphomicrobiales > Phyllobacteriaceae > Mesorhizobium > Mesorhizobium sp. Primo-A. The sequence goes on along the minus strand of NZ_RZTG01000012.1, from coordinate 265,600 downwards.
CCTGCTCGTCCAGCGCGGGCTGTTTGCCAGCCGCTCGCGTGCCCGCGACGCGGTCGAGCGCGGCACTGTGACCGTCGACGGCCTCATTGCGCGCAAGCCCGGCCAGAGCGTTTTGCCGCAATGTCACGTTACCATCGATGATCCGGCGCAAGGCTATGTGTCGCGCGCGGCACTCAAGCTGATCGGCGGGCTCGATCATTTCGGCCTCGATCCTGCCGGCCGTGAAGCGCTCGACATCGGCGCCTCGACCGGCGGCTTCACCCAGGTGTTGCTCGAGCGCGGCGTGGCCCATGTCACCGCCGTCGATGTCGGTCATGGCCAGATGCATCCTGATATCGGCGGCGACCCGCGTGTGACGGTGATCGAAGGGCTGAACGCCCGCGACCTCGCCGTCACCGATCTCGGCGGGCGTATTCCGGATTTCATCGTCTCCGACGTCAGCTTCATCTCGCTGAAACTGGCGCTGCCGCCGGCCCTTGGTCTGGCCAAGGCTGGCGCAAAGGCCATGTTTCTGGTCAAGCCGCAATTCGAGGCCGGCAGGGAAGCGATCGGCAAGGGTGGTCTGTTGAAGGATCCCTTCGACGCCGCCCGTGTCGCCGGCCTGCTGCAGGATTGGCTGGACTCCGTTCCCGGCTGGCGCTCGCTGGGGCTGCATCTGTCGCCGATCGATGGCGGCGACGGCAATCGCGAATTCCTGCTCGGTGGGATCAAGGACCGATGAGCGCGCGCTTCAGCATCAGGAAACTTGGCGCCCAGGGCGACGGTGTCGCCGAGACCGAGACAGGCGATCTGTTCATTCCCTTCACACTGCCCGGTGAAACGGTCACCGCCGCGCGCGAAAGGGATCGCGCCATGCTGATGGCGGTGCTGGAAGCATCGCCGCTGCGCATCGATCCCGCCTGCCGCCACTTCACCGAATGCGGCGGTTGCGCGCTCCAGCATTTCGAAGCCGAAGCCTATCGCCAGTGGAAGCGCGAAAAAGTGGCGCACATCCTGAAGGGCAAGGGCATCGATTGCGAGATCGGTGACCTGGTCGCCTGCGCACCGCAGACGCGCCGCCGTGTCGTGCTTGCCGCCCGGCGCACCGAGACAGGCATGCTGCTCGGCTTCCATCGCCATCTGTCGCCGGAGATCGTCGCCATATCGGAATGCCCGATCTCGCTGCCGGAGATCGTTGCCGCGCTCGATCGCTTGAAGGCGCTCGCCGAATTGGTCTGCGCAACCGCCAAATCGTTCCGGCTGGCGGTCACCGTGACCGGTTCGGGGCTCGATGTCGCGGTTCACGAATCCGGCAAGCTCGGGGAGCACCAGCGCCGGATCGCGGCTAACTTCGTCATGGCGCAGGGCTTTGCCAGGCTGTCCATCGATGACGAAATCATTATCGAGCCGAAAAAGCCGGTGGTCATGTTCGGCAGCGTCGCTGTCGCCTTGCCCCCGGGCGCGTTCCTGCAGGCAACCGAGGCCGCCGAACAGGCGATGGCCGACATCGTCGGCGGACATCTGAAGCGTGCCAAGAAGGTGGCGGATCTTTTCGCCGGTTGCGGTAGCTTTGCTCTGCGCCTGGCCGCGAAGTCGGAAGTCCATGCGGTGGAAGGCGATGCGGCAGCGCTTTCAGCGCTCGACCGTGGATCGCGCTTCGCCACCGGCTTGAAGCGGGTGACGGGCGAACGCCGCGACCTGTTCCGCCGGCCGCTGACGTTCAAGGAGTTGAATGCGTTCGACGGTGTGGTGTTCGACCCGCCGCGCGCCGGCGCCGAGGACCAGTCGAAGCAGATCGCCCGCTCGGATGTTCCCTACGTTGCCGCGGTATCCTGCAATCCGGTGACGCTGGCTCGCGACCTGCGCATCCTCATCGACGGCGGCTACGCCTTGAAGAGCGTGACGCCGATCGACCAGTTCCTGTGGTCGCCGCAAGTCGAAGCGGTGGCACTGCTGGAGAAGCCGAAGAAGCGGCGATAGCCTGGAGGCTTCGGCCCTACGAACTTGGCGACAGTCGTTTCGACGTGCCGCCGCGTTGGTTGATCGACACCCAGGTGTTTGGGTTCTGCTGCGACTGACGTTTCACGAAGTAATAGCCCGTCGCATTCCAGGGCCTGATCTCATTGACCAGATTGTCCAGGACAAGATCACCCTTGTCGGTTTTCACCGTCAGAATGGTGTGGCCTTCATTGTCCAGGTCGCGCACCACGGTCATCAGCAACGCTTGCCGGGGGAATCCCGCTGCCAGAAGAAGCTTGCGCTTGTAGAGCGCGTAGATCTTGCAGTCGCCCTTACCGTCTACCGGATAGTCCCAGTGATCCGCCATCGTACCCCAGTGATCGAAATTGCTGACGGGTTTGATGGCGCTGTTCGCCTTGTGATTTATCCGCTTGAGGATGCGTAGGTTCTGCGCGGTCAGCTTGATATTCGCGGCCGGCAGAGCGGGCACCTTGCACTCCTTTGGCCGGCGATGGCAGAAATCGACCCAACCGTAGGGGACGCTGGTGCTTCCACCAATTGCGGCAGATTGCGTCGATCGCGACTTGAACAATGTCGACTGTGCCGCCGCCGGACTGGCTTGCAACCATGTCGCGCCAATCAACGAAACGAAGCCAAGCAGGAAAGAGGAGGTCAGGACGCCGGGGAAATGCCGCATTGCCAACACCACCGCAACCAGAAGGCCGGCACTGCGTTCGTGCGGAAACGGCAGCCCAGGCAGTTAAACACCTAACAATTTCCTAATGCCGATTGTGTTCACTTCAAGGTGCAGCCGGGAATTCAAACTGGAAAACGCAAGCATCAGCGGGCGCATTCGGTCTGACTCGACCATCAGGGCGCCAGCGACGGACCTTTGTCATGCTTCCTGCAAGCTGTCATATCCCGCCGTCTTTGCAGCCTTGAGGAAATTACGATCAAAGGTTGCAAAGCCAGCGCAATGAGCTGATTTCCCCAGATGCAGAGCATCTGCGAAATCCATTCCCTTCTTTGCGAGGTCGAGTGCGGACGACACCACCGCGCTGTCCGCGACCTCTACTGTTGGGAGCCCGCCAAATGTCCGCAGCGCGATGTCAGGCGCCGCATAACGTAAGCGCCGGCGCAACTCTCATGATGGCGCTCTCGGGTGCGCTCGTCGCCTGGATTTTGCGAAAGATCGCTCGAACCGGGCTATTGCCGTCCTATGCACTTGGCATCGCAGCCATGACGTTTGTCGCAGCTGCGCTGTATGTCTCCGGCCACGACGGGACCGTCGACTACCTGAGTGCTTGGGTCAAATATGCGATCGGTGGCGTCATCGCCTTCCTGATTCTCTACACGACTTCGCGCCGGTCTATCGGCAAGGCATAAGCCCGGCCATCGGGGCCGTTCGCTCAGACCCGCGTGCCGCCCACCGTCATCTGGTTCATGCGCAGATGCGGCTGGCCGACGCCGACCGGCACGCCCTGTCCGGCCTTGCCGCACATGCCGATGCCGGTGTCGAGCTTCATGTCGTTGCCGATCATCGAGACGCGATGCATGGCGTCCGGACCGTTGCCTATCAGCATCGCGCCCTTGATCGGCTGCGTCACCTTGCCGTTCTCGATCATGTAGGCCTCGGTGCAGCCGAACACGAATTTGCCCGAGGTGATGTCGACCTGGCCGCCACCGAAGGAGACGGCATAGATGCCGTTCTTGACCGAGGCGATGATTTCGTCCGGCTCCATGTCGCCCGCCGTCATATAGGTGTTGGTCATGCGCGGCATCGGCTGGTGTGCGTAGCCTTCGCGGCGGCCGTTGCCGGTTGCCTTCATGCCCATCAGCCGGGCGTTCTGGCGATCCTGCATGTAGCCGACCAGCTTGCCGTCCTCGATCAGCACATTGCGGGCCGAAGGCGTGCCTTCGTCGTCGACTGTCAGCGAGCCGCGCCGCTCGGGCATCGTGCCGTCGTCGACGACGGTCACCCCCTTGGCGGCGACCTGCTGGCCGAGCAGTCCGGCGAAGGCCGAGGTCTTCTTGCGGTTGAAATCGCCTTCCAGCCCATGGCCGACGGCCTCGTGCAGCATGACGCCCGGCCAGCCGCTGGACAAGACGATGTCGAAAGTGCCGGCCGGCGCCGGTATCGCCTCAAGATTGACCAGAGCTTGCCTGAGCGCCTCCTTGGCGGCGTGCTTCCAGCTGTCCTCGACCAGGAATTCGCCAAACGCCTTGCGGCCGCCCATGCCGTAGGAGCCGCTCTCCTGGCGGTCGCCATTGCCGACAACGACGGAGACGTTGACGCGGACAAGCGGGCGGATGTCGCGCACCATTTGGCCGTCGGCGCGCACGATCTCGACATGCTGCCAGGATGCGGCGAGCGATGCCGAAACCTGCCGCACGCGCGGGTCCTCGGCGCGCAGCCAGGCGTCGATTTCCTGCAGGAGCTTTGCCTTGGCCTCGAAGGAGGGCGAGGGGATCGGGTTCTCTTCGCCATAGAGATGGCGGTTGGTGCGGGCGGGTGCGGCGGCAAGCGTGCCGGAATAGCCGCCCTTGACGGTCGAAACGGCATCGGCCGCGCGCAGCAGCGAAGCTTCGGAGAGATCGCTGGAATGGGCATAGCCGCTGGCTTCGCCGGCAACCGCGCGCAGGCCAAACCCTTGGTCGGTGTTGAAGTTGGCGGTCTTCAGCCGGCCATTGTCGAACATCAGCGCTTCGCTCTCGCTGTATTCGAGGAACAGCTCGCCGTCATCGGCGCCGTTGATGGTTTCGGCGACGATCTGCTTGATGCGATCGTCTGAAATGTCGAATTGGCCGATCAGGCTGTTCATGGCGCGTCCGTTCACAGGAGGAATGGGTCTTTGCCACGATGTAGGCGCGAAGGTGCGCCGAGACAATCGCTCAGCCGCATTGTGAAGACAAAAGCGGTTTGCCAGCAGACCGTCGACGTCACTTCTGGTTGATGAAGCCGGTGATGTCGCCGGGCTTTCAGGGGAGGGCGGCGAAGCCGTCGGCAAAACCCTTGAGGTCGACCGGGATGCCGATGCCTTCTTCCGGGGTCTGGAAGACAATGAAGGTGGCCGACGTGCCGGTCTTCAGCGTGTCGAGAAGCGGCTTTTCGAGGATAACCTCGGCATAGCAGCCGTCCTGGAAACAGCGCACGAAATAGGCGCGACCGATGTCCTTGCCGTCGACATTGAGGCCAAGCCCGTTGGGCAAAAGCACGCCGAGCGGCGCCAGAACGCGCAGGATCTCCGCCTTGTTGTCGGCGGTGCGCAGCACGACGACCGACAGTCCCATCTCCGGACGGTCCTCGGCGACGACGTTCTGCATCATCACGCATTGTTCCGAGGTGGCACCGGCCGGCGTGTCGCAGATGATCGACCATGCGCCATGCGTCGAGCGAACGGTACCGCTCGGTTGCGCGGCGTTCGCCGTGCCGGACACGATCGCGGACAAGCCGATGCCAGACAGGGCGGCGAAAAAGATGACCTTCGCCCAGTTTCTCGAAAACCGAGAGTTTCTCGAAAGCCAGTAATTCATGACGGCTCCATTGCGAATCACGGCACTTTAAGCCGCGCCAAAGCCAAGTAAAGGACGAGACCGCACCAGGTCTGCCCCGAAAAAGCCAATACGGCGCTTTTCCCTGCCAATTTCGCCCGAATTGCGACGTTCGGCACGTGCGCGCCGCGGGAATGCCGCTGTGGGTTCAATGTAGGCGATTCGGGGCTGCCGCGGCTGCCTCCAAAGGCACATCCGGGCTTGCGCGCAAAAATGCCGCACGGTTTCGTCCGCTCCTTTCTTGCGGAGGGAAAAAGAGTATGGTTTGAACCAGCTTGAAACTGTCGGGATTCCCGTCCCGGCATTGTTCGTTATTCTCGTGGGTACCACAGCGAGGAACTGGGAGACGATGAGGGCGATGAGAAATTTCCTGGCAAACGCCAAGGTTCCAGCAAGTGCCAAGTTTCTAAGTGCTTGTGCCGCTATCACGTTTTTCGCCGGCGCATCCGCCCATGCCGACCAGCCCAAGAACTGGGAGACAACCTTCCAGGCGCCGGCGACCGACATGATGCGGCAGATCGAGTGGTTCGGGAACTACACAATGTGGTTCATCGTCCCGATCACCATCCTGGTGCTGATTCTTCTCGCCTATTGCATCATCAGATTCCGCGCGAGCGCCAACCCGGTTCCGTCCAAGACCAGCCACAACACGTGGATCGAGTTGATCTGGACGATCGGACCTGTCGTCATCCTGCTCCTCATCGCTATCCCCTCGTTCCAGCTGCTGACCGCGCAATACACGCCGCCGGAAGAAGCAAAGCTGACCGTCAAGGCGACCGGCAACCAGTGGAACTGGGACTACGAGTACCAGACCGACAACACGCTCTCTTTCAACTCCGCGATCCTCCAGGACGCCGAACGCGCCGCTGCCGGCAAGGAGGACCGCAAGGTCTACCCGCGCCTGCTGGCCGTCGACAACGAGCTGGTCGTGCCGGTCAACACCATGACCCGCGTGCTCGTCACCGCGACCGACGTGATCCACTCCTTCGCCATGCCGTCGTTCGGCATCAAGATCGACGCCGTTCCGGGTCGCACCAACGAGACCTGGTTCAAGGCGGAGAAGGAAGGTATTTTTTACGGCCAGTGCTCGCAGCTCTGCGGCAAGGACCATGCCTTCATGCCGATCGCCATCCGCGTCGTCTCTGATGCGCAGTTCAAGACCTGGCTGGCGGCAGCCAAGACCGATCTGCCCGGCGCCAACAAGACGCTGATGGCCGAGGTCGACGGCCAGAACAAGGTAGCGGCCGCCGGCAACTGATGCCGCGGGTTAGCAAGATTTAGGGAACGGAGCGGAACATGGCAGACGCTGCAGCTCACGACGGGCACGACCACAAGCCTTATCACGGCTGGGTGCGCTGGGTTTATTCGACCAACCACAAGGACATCGGCACGCTCTACCTGATCTTCGCGATCATGGCCGGCATCATCGGCGGCGCCTTGTCGGTCGCCATCCGCATGGAACTGCAGGAGCCTGGCATCCAGATCTTCAGCGGTCTGGCGCAGATGGTCTACGGCATGAACGGTGACGCCGCGATCGACGGCGGCAAGAGCATGTACAATGCCTTCGCCACCGCGCACGCCCTGATCATGATCTTCTTCATGGTCATGCCGGCGCTGATCGGCGGTTTTGCCAACTGGATGGTCCCGATCATGATCGGCGCGCCCGACATGGCGTTCCCGCGCATGAACAACATCTCCTTCTGGCTGCTGCCGCCGGCCTTCATCCTGCTGCTCACCTCGATGTTCATGCCGAGCGCACCGGGTGCCTATGGTGTCGGTGGCGGCTGGACGCTTTATCCGCCGTTGTCGACTTCGGGCCAGCCCGGGCCGGCCATGGATCTGGCGATCCTGTCGATCCACATTGCCGGTGCCTCGTCGATCCTCGGCGCCATCAACTTCATCACCACCATCTTCAACATGCGCGCGCCTGGCATGACGCTGCACAAGATGCCGCTGTTTGCCTGGTCGGTGCTGATCACCGCCTTCCTGCTCCTGCTGTCGCTGCCGGTTCTGGCCGGCGGCATCACCATGCTGCTCACCGACCGCAATTTCGGCACCACCTTCTTTGCGCCCGACGGCGGCGGCGACCCGATCCTGTTCCAGCACCTGTTCTGGTTCTTCGGTCACCCTGAAGTGTACATCCTGATCCTGCCGGGCTTCGGCATCATCAGCCACGTCATCTCGACCTTCTCGAGGAAGCCGGTGTTCGGTTATCTCGGCATGGCCTACGCCATGGTGGCGATCGGCGCCGTCGGCTTCATCGTCTGGGCGCACCACATGTACACGACCGGCCTGTCGCTCGATACGCAGCGCTATTTCGTCTTCGCCACCATGGTCATCGCGGTGCCGACAGGCGTGAAGATCTTCTCCTGGATCGCGACGATGTGGGGCGGGTCGATCTCGTTCAAGACGCCGATGCTGTGGGCGCTAGGCTTCATCTTCCTGTTCACCATCGGCGGCGTCACCGGCGTCCAGCTGGCCAATGCCGGCCTCGACCGCTCGCTGCATGACACCTATTTCGTCATCGCCCACTTCCACTACGTGCTGTCGCTGGGCGCGGTGTTCGCCATCTTCGCCGGCTGGTACTACTGGTTCCCGAAGATGACCGGCTACATGTATTCGCCCGTCATCGCCAACACCCACTTCTGGGTCACCTTCGTCGGCGTGAACCTGATCTTCTTCCCGCAGCACTTCCTCGGTCTCGCCGGCATGCCGCGCCGCACCATCGACTACCCCGATGCGTTTGCCGGCTGGAACTATGTGTCGTCCATCGGCTCGTATATCTCGGCCGTCGGCGTCCTGATCTTCCTCTATGGCGTGTTCGAGGCCTTCCAGAAGAAGCGGATCGCCGGCGCCAACCCATGGGGCGAGGGCGCAACGACGCTCGAATGGCAGCTGCCTTCGCCGCCGCCCTTCCACCAGTGGGAACAGCTGCCGAAGATCAAGTAAGGCGGCTGTTCGCTCGAATACGAAACCGCCGGTCCGCCGGCGGTTTCGGCCAACGGATGATGGACTTAAGTACGCATGGCCCTTGTCGACGACCATTGATTGACGAAGCGGGCTTTCGCATGTCGGAAGCGACGGCGGGCGATTTCTTCGCGCTGCTGAAGCCGCGCGTCATGTCGCTGGTGGTGTTCACCGCCTTTGTCGGCCTGGTCGCCGCCCCCGTGACCATCAACCCTCTGCTGGCGGTGATCGCCATCCTGGCTATTGCGATAGGTGCTGGCGCCTCCGGCGCGCTCAACATGTGGTACGATGCCGACATCGATGCCGTGATGACCAGGACCGCCAGCCGCCCGGTCCCGGCCGGTCGCATCCAGCCGCACGAAGCGCTGACCTTCGGGCTGGTGCTGTCGGTGCTGTCGGTGATGACGCTCGGCGTGCTGGTCAACTGGCTGGCGGCGACGCTGCTGGCCTTTACCATCTTTTTCTACGCCGTCGTCTACACGATGTGGCTGAAGCGCTGGACGCCGCAGAACATCGTCATCGGCGGGGCCGCCGGTGCCATTCCGCCCGTGATCGGCTGGGCCGCGGTGACCGGGACGGTCAGCCTCGAAAGCGTTGTCTTGTTCCTGATCATCTTCCTTTGGACGCCGCCGCATTTCTGGGCGCTGGCGCTTTTCAAATCCGAGGACTACGCCAAGGCCGGTATTCCGATGATGCCCAACGTCGCCGGCCACGCTTCGACGCGCCGCCAGATCTTCGCCTATGCGCTGGTGCTGGCCCCGGTAGGCGTGCTGCCGTGGCTGCTCGGCTACACCACGCCCTTCTATGGCGTGGCCGCCCTGCTGCTCGGGGTCGGTTTTGCCTGGTACGCGTGGAAAGTGCTTGGCATGGCCGACGATGACCGCGTCATGAAACCGGCCAAGGCCCTGTTCGCCTATTCGCTGCTTTATCTCTTCGCCATCTTCGCTGCCTATCTGGCCGACAGCGTTGTCGAACGCGCGCTTGCCATGGGTGGAGCATGACCATGATCGAGGAAAAGCTCGAGACCGTCACGTTGACCGAGCGTCAGAAGAAGGCGCAGCGCAGCCGTTCTATCGCCATCGGCGTGGCGCTGGCGCTGCTGGTGGTCATTTTCTACATCGCGACGATCGTGAAGTTCGGCCACAATCTGGGCACGATGTGATGAGCGTCGAGAAGTCCAGGAAAGCGGCGGGCAAGAACAGCAACGTCATCGTCGCGGCTGTCTGCCTCGCCTTCTTCACCGGCATGATCGGCATGGCCTATGCCGCGGTGCCGCTCTACAAGATGTTTTGCCAGGCGACCGGCTATGGCGGCACGACGCAACGTGCCGAGAAGCAGTATGCCGGCCGCGTGCTCGACCGCGAGATCACCGTCCGCTTCGATGCCAACGTCGCCGGCGTGCCATGGGAGTTTCAGCCGGTCCAGCGCTCGATGACGATGAAGATCGGCGAGACCGTGCAGGCGCACTACCAGGCGACCAACAAGTTCGATCGTTCGGTGACCGGCCGCGCCACCTTCAACGTGCAGCCTGAACTGGCGGGCCCCTATTTCAACAAGGTCGAGTGCTTCTGCTTCACCGACACGACGCTGAAGCCCGGCGAGACGCTGGACATGCCGGTCCTGTTCTACGTGGACCCCGACATCGTCAATGTGCCGGAGCTCAAGGACGTGAAGACGATCACGCTGTCCTACACGATGTTCCCGGTCGAGAAGACCAAGCCGGTCGCCTCCTCGGCGCCGACCGATGGCAACAGCAAGACAATTTCGAATACCGAAGCAAATCTCGGGGGTTGATATGGCAGACGCGCACGCAAAACCACAGCATGACTATCATCTCGTCGACCCGAGCCCATGGCCTTTCCTAGGCTCGGTAGGGGCGCTGGTCATGGCCTTTGGCGGTGTCGCCCTGATGGAATATCTGAAGGGCGGGTCGTTCCCGATCTTCGGCTTCAACATCGCCAATCCGTGGCTGTTCTTCATCGGCCTCGTGATCGTCCTCTACACCATGTTCGCCTGGTGGTCGGACACGATCAAGGAAGCGCATGAGGGTCATCATACGCGGGTCGTGTCGCTGCACCTGCGCTATGGCATGATCATGTTCATCGCCTCGGAGGTGATGTTCTTCGTTGCCTGGTTCTGGGCCTATTTCGATGCCAGCCTTTTTGCCGGTGAGGCACAGAACTACGCGCGCGCCACATTTACTGGTGGCGTCTGGCCGCCGAAGGGCATGGAGGTTCTCGATCCCTTCCATTTGCCGCTCTACAACACCGTCATCCTGCTGCTGTCGGGCACCACGGTGACCTGGGCGCACCATTCGCTTCTTCACGGCGACCGCAAGGGGCTGATCAACGGCCTGGTGCTGACCGTTGGCCTCGGCATGCTGTTCACCATGGTGCAGGCCTACGAGTACATGCACGCTCCGTTCGCTTTCAAGGATTCCATCTATGGCGCCACCTTCTTCATGGCGACCGGCTTCCACGGGTTCCACGTCATCATCGGCACCATCTTCCTGTTGGTCTGCCTGATCCGGGCGATGAAGGGTGATTTCACCCCCAAGCAGCATTTCGGCTTCGAGGCGGCCGCCTGGTACTGGCACTTCGTCGACGTGGTCTGGCTGTTCCTGTTCGCCTCGATCTACGTCTGGGGATCGGTCGGCGCGGTGATCGAGGGCCACTGATCCAGGCCTGAGGGATTTTCATTTCTGGAGGCGGCCGCGGCAACGTGGCCGCCTTCTTCTTTTTGGCGCAATGATCGCTGATCGATAGCCAATGCGACTGACAATCTTCCGGGCTATTTGCGCATTGATGATCGGGGCACTCCCGGCCTTTGCCGGCGAGAAGGTGGACCTGGTGCGTGTTCACAAGGCCGAACGCCGGCTGGAACTGATCGGCGACGGCAAGGTCCTGCGAAACTACGGCATCGCGCTCGGCGGCGATCCCGTCGGGCACAAGCACCAGGAGGGCGATCAGCGCACGCCCGAGGGGAACTATGTCCTCGACTGGCGCAACCCGAACAGCATCGCGCACAAATCGATCCATATTTCGTACCCCAATGCCGACGATGAGGCCGCCGCCAAGGCGCGCAATGTCGGCGCGGGCGGCATGATCATGATCCACGGCCAACCGAATGGTTATGGCTGGTGGGGCTGGCTGCTTCAATTGGTCGACTGGACCGACGGCTGCATTGCGGTTACGGACTCCGACATGGACGAAATCTGGGCGCTGGTGGCCGATGGCACACCGATCGAAATCGAGCGGTAAGCAATGAGCGACGACGCTCCCATGAGTGAAGACAGGGCGATCTGGCCGCCGATCGATCCGATCTCGGCCGGCCTGCATGGCCGCTGCCCGCGCTGCGGCGAGGGGCGGTTGTTCTCCGGCTTCCTCACTGTCGGCAAGCGCTGCGTCAATTGCGGCCTCGATTATTCCTACGCCGATGCCGGCGACGGGCCGGCGGTGTTCGTCATCCTGATCATAGGCTTCCTTATCGTCGGCCTGGCGCTCTGGGTTGAAGTCACGCTTAGCCCGCCGCTCTGGCTGCATCTGCTGGTCTGGATTCCGCTGGCTGTCGTGCTGTGCCTGGCGGCGCTGAGGCTGATCAAAGGCGTGCTGCTGACGCTGCAATACCGCAACAAGGCGGCCGAAGGCCGGTTGGATCGCGGCGAATGAGCGAGGCAACCGTTAAAGCCGATGGCCGATCGCGGCCTAGGACGGCATTGCTGCTCGGCCTTGGCCTTGTGCTGTTCCTGATCCTGCTGGCGCTCGGCACCTGGCAGGTGCAGCGCCTTTATTGGAAGGAAGGCCTTCTGCAGACCATCGACCAGCGCACTCATTCAGCGCCGCGGCCGCTGGCCGAGGTCGAGAAAGAATTCGCAGCCACCGGGGACGTCGATTATACGCCCGTCGCCGTCACCGGGACGTTCCTGCATCAAGGCGAACGGCATTTTTACGCGACCTGGGAGGGTGATGCCGGCTTCAATGTCTACACGCCGCTGGCGCTCGACGACGGCCGCTTCGTCCTGATCAATCGCGGCTTCGTGCCTTACGATCTGAAGGACGCCGCCAAGCGCGCCAAGGGACAGGTGACCGGCAGAGTGACGGTCACGGGGCTCGCTCGCAACCCCCTGCCAGCAAAGCCGTCGATGATGCTGCCCGACAACGATGTGGCGAAGAACATCTTCTACTGGAAGGACCGCGACGTCATGGCGGCGAGCGCGGGCCTGCCGGCTGGGTTCACGCTGGTGCCGATCTTCATCGACGCAGACAAGACGCCAAATCCAGGCGGATTGCCGGTTGGCGGCGTCACCATCATCGACCTGCCGAACAGCCATCTGCAATATGCCGTCACCTGGTACGGGCTTGCCGCCACGCTCGCCGCCGTGCTCATCCTGCGGCTTCGCCGCCCCGCGAAAGAGGAATGAATGCGAGCGACGCCCCCTTTCTACCGATGCCCTTGACAGGGCAGGGGTGCGCACCTCATTTCGGCTTTGATCAACCGGCCCGGATTTAATGCTTCAGACAACCACCAAACCACCTCTGACGATCCGGCTCTGCCAGCCGCGCGGTTTTTGCGCCGGTGTCGACCGTGCCATCCAGATCGTCGTGCTGGCGCTGAAGAAATATGGCGCGCCGGTCTACGTCCGCCATGAAATCGTGCACAACCGCTACGTCGTCGAGGGGCTGCAAAGCCTTGGCGCCGTCTTCATCGAGGAACTCTCCGAGATCCCGGCCGAACATCGGCAGTCGCCCGTCGTGTTCTCGGCGCATGGCGTGCCGAAATCGGTGCCGGCGGATGCGAAGGCGCGCAATCTCTTCTATCTCGATGCCACCTGCCCGCTGGTGTCGAAGGTCCACAAGCAGGCGATGCGCCATCAGCGGCTCGGCCGTCATGTGCTGTTGATTGGTCACGCCGGACATCCCGAGGTGATCGGCACCATGGGCCAGCTCCCGGACGGAGCGGTGACCCTGATCGAAACCGAAGCCGATGCCGCAAAGCTCTCGCCCACCGATCCGCAGGCGCTAGGCTTCGTTACCCAGACCACATTGTCGGTCGAGGACACCGCCGGCATCATCCGCGCCTTGCAGGATCGCTTTCCGGCGCTGCAGGCGCCAGCGGCGGAATCGATCTGCTATGCCACCACCAACCGCCAGGAAGCCGTCAAGGACACCGCGCCGGGCGCCGATCTCTATCTGATCGTCGGCGCGCCGAATTCCTCCAATTCGCGACGACTTGTCGAAGTGGCGGAGCGTGCAGGCGCCACCATGTCGCTTCTCGTGCAGCGCGCCGCCGAGATTCCGTGGAATGACATCGGCAACATTTCGACGCTCGGCCTGTCGGCCGGCGCGTCGGCGCCCGAAATCATCGTCGACGAGATCATCGACGCGTTCCGGCAGCGCTTCGATGTCACGATCGATCTGGCCATCACGGCCACGGAAACGGAGGATTTTCCGGTCATGCGGGTACTGCGCGATGTCGAACTGACGCGGGCCGACATGGCCTTCGTCAATGGAGCCGCGTAAGGCACATGGCGGTCTACACTGACGTCGCGGAAGGCGAACTCGGCGCATTCCTGAAGCACTATCCGGTCGGCGATCTCCTGTCCTACAAGGGCATCGCCGAAGGCACCGAGAACTCGAACTTCCTGCTGCACACCTCGAGCGGCTCCTACATCCTGACGCTCTATGAGAAGCGCGTCGAGAAGGCGGATCTGCCGTTTTTCCTTGGGCTGATGGGCCATCTCGCCTACAAGGGCGTGTCCTGCCCGCTGCCGGTGACCGCCCATGACGGCAGCGTCATCGGCACGCTCGCCGGCCGGCCGGCGGTCATCATCACCTTCCTGGAAGGGCTTTCGTTGCGGCGGCCCACAGCCACGCATTGTGCCGAGGTCGGCAAGGCGTTGGCGCAATTGCATCTGGCCGGCGCCGATTTTTCGATGACACGTCCGAATGCCCTGGCCATCGACGGCTGGCGCAAGCTCTGGGACGCAGCGCGCGACCGGGCCGACGAGGTCGAGCCGGGCCTGGCGGCCGAGGTTGATGCCGACTTTGCCGATTTTGAGCGCAACTGGCCCAAAGACCTGCCGCAAGGCATCATTCATGCCGATCTTTTCCCGGACAACGTTTTCTTCCTCGGCGAAAAGCTCTCCGGCCTGATCGACTTCTATTTCGCCTGCGACGACCTCTATGCCTACGATGTCGCCACCTGCCTCAACGCCTGGTGCTTCGAGAAGGATTTTTCCTTCAACCTGACCAAGGGCAAGGCGCTGCTCGCCGGCTACAAGAGCGTCCGGCCCCTGAGCGACCAGGAAAAGGCTGCGCTGCCGATGCTGGCGCGCGGTTCGGCGTTGCGCTTCATGCTGACCCGGCTATACGACTGGCTGACCGTCCCCGATGGCGGGCTGGTGATGAAACGCGATCCGACCGAATACATCAGAAGGATGCGGTTCCACCGGGCGATCAAATCTCCTTCGGAATATGGATTGGCCTGATATCATGAGCAAACAGGTTGAGATCTTCACCGACGGCGCTTGTTCGGGCAATCCCGGCCCTGGCGGCTGGGGCGCGATCCTGCGCTTCAACGGCACCACCAAGGAGCTTTCCGGCGGTGAGGCCGAGACGACCAACAACCGGATGGAACTGTTGGCCGCTATCTCGGCGCTGAACGCGCTGAAGGAACCGTGCACGGTCGAGCTTCACACCGACAGCAAATACGTCATGGACGGCATTTCCAAGTGGATCCACGGCTGGAAGAAGAACGGCTGGAAGACCGCCGACAAGAAGCCTGTCAAGAACGGTGAACTCTGGCAGGCGCTCGACGAGGCCAACAAGCGCCACAAGGTCACCTGGAACTGGGTCAAGGGCCATGACGGCCATGTCGAGAACGAGCGCGCCGACGAACTCGCGCGCGAAGGCATGGCGCCGTTCAAGAAAGGCCCGTTCAAGCCTGCAGCAGCGCCAAAGCCTGCTGCGCCGGCAATCGCGAAGGTGCGGCGCTCGACCCAGAGCTATTGAATTTCAGGAGCGGCGCGGCTCGGGTACGAAGAAGCAGATCAGCCAGCGGGCGGCGGCAACTACTACGATATCGGCGCGCATTCCGTTGTCTACGGCTGGCAGCCGATCGACAGGCCGACACAGCCGTAAGCGCTTATCGTATCAGCAGCGCCGTGCCCCAAAGCCCAAGTGCGAACACCGTATGCGACACCAGGTTCAGCGCCCGGATCCGCATCGGGTTGGGCCGCTTCGAGGCGGCCCAGCCGGCGCCCATGCCGGGTGCCAGCAGGAACCAGCCGGCGCCGACGGTGACAATGCCGAGGATGAAGGCCGGCAGAAATGTCGGCGCGGCAAGCCAGCCCGCTCCGGCCAGCACCACCAGGATGATGCCGTAGATGATGCCGACAAAATAGTGAAAGGCCCAACCCAGCGCCTTTTCATGCGCGTATGGTGCTGTATCGCCGATATCGTCGTGAAAGACCTTGTCACGGAGATGCCAGACCCAGCGGCCGACCGGCCCCCAGTTCGGCCGTGGCTGGCCGAACGCCTTGTGCAGGAAGATGGCCCAGAGATCCATCAGCACGGTGGCGCCGACGCCGATCGCGATAGCGCGCCAGAAGATGTCAAACATCGCTAGGATCCCCCCAAAGCAAGCCATGAACCACAAGCGCCATCGCCGTTGCGGCCGAAGGCGCACTGAAGTTCAGAGCTGTCCCAGAATATGGGCCGCGCCGGACTCGTCGACACCGGGCTTGGTCTCGACATTGAGCGCGGTGACCTTGCCGTCGTCGACGATCATCGAAAATCGTTTCGAACGCAGCCCCATGCCGCTGGCGGAAAGGTCATTGTCGAGGCCCACTGCCTTGGCGAAATCGCCACTGCCGTCGGCCAGGAACAGGATCTTGCCCTCGCCGCCGGTGAAGCGCGCCCAGGCGCCCATGACATGGACGTCATTGACCGAGACGACGGCGATGGTGTCGACGCCGCGCGCCAGGATGGCGTCATGGTTCTCGAGATAGCCGGGCAAGTGGTTGTTGCTGCAGGTCGGCGTGAAGGCGCCGGGAACTCCAAACAGAACGACCTTTTTGCCCGGGAATATCTCGGCCCCGGTGATCGGCTTGGCGCCGTCGTCGGTCATCGTCTTGAAGGTCACGTCAGGCAGCTTGTCGCCAACGGAAATGGTCATGGATTCCTCGCTTGGGAAATGGGGAAGGACGTGTCTTTGCGTAGCGAACCCAACGGCTTCCTGCAACCGTTGCGATGGGCTGGATCAAGGGAAAGGCAGAACCCCTTCGACAGCGCCCGCCGCACTCGTCAGCGTATAGTGAAGCCCGCCATCAGTCGGCGTCGTCGAGGGGCGGTCGAGGATCGGCACGGTGAAAATCAGCTTGCCGTCCTTTTCGCTGCGGGCCGGGGTGCCGAACATGTAGTCCTGCTCGCCGGCAACGAAGAAATCCGCCGCCGCCGGATCGCCGGGAAAGCTCGCCTCGACAATCAGCGTCTCATGGTCGCCCGGCAGCACATTGATGCCGAAATCGGACCTCGCGGGCGCAGGCAGTGCCGTAAAACTCGCCTTCACCAGCGCCGCGTCCTCGGCATTGTCCGGATCGGAGGCGGGGTCGACGGTCAGCCGCGTCTGCACCGGAATGCAGATCGTTTCGCAGATGCCGAGAAAGATGTCGGCATCGATCACCGCCGGCTGGTTCGGCGTCGCCAGCGTGAATGTCACCGGCAGAGAGACCGGATAGTTGTAGCCCGCCCATTTGCCATAGCCGTCGTCATGGCGCTGCGGCGCCGGAAACGACAGAGCGGCGTCGGCGACGTTGGTGCTGGCCGAAATGTCGAGTTGCGGCGGCACGCCCGCGTCTCCCGGATCGCGCCAATATGTCTTCCAGCCGGGCTTGAGCGCTATGTCGAGAACGCCCTGTATGCGGCCGGCATCGTCGGCTTTGCCTGATGTAACCAGCCGGACCTTGCCGCCTTCGCTGTTGTACCACGCCGACGAAGAGGCGGCGGCGGGAAGAGCGGTGGCCGATCCGATGCCGGCGCCGAGCAGCAGGATTTTCAAGCTTCGCATGGCGGTGATTTGATCGTCCGTTCGTGGCCGCGCAATGATTTCATGGCCTTGCCGGTATCATATTTGCGTGACTTCGAGGGAGAAGAATGTTCGAGCCGCCGCCACAGGCTTTGGTCGAATCCAGCACGGCGCATCTTTTCGGCGCTTTGGAAACGCGTTACGCTCCCTTCATGGACTTGTTGCGCCACAAGAAGACGGTCGCCAGTCGCGGCTTTCTCGACGATCAGTTCCTGATTGCCATGCCCGGCATGAAGGACGACCGTTTCACGCGCTCGGTCATCTATGTCTGCGCCCATTCCGATGAAGGCGCCATGGGCCTGATCATCAACCAGACGCAGCAGATGCTGTTTCCGGACTTGCTCGTGCAACTGGGCATCATGAACGAGCAGGAGGCAATCCGCTTGCCGGCTCAGGCCCGCGATTTCGTCGTGCGCAATGGCGGCCCCGTGGATCGCAGCCGGGGCTTCGTCCTGCATTCGGGCGACTATCGGGTGGAATCATCGCTGACCGTTTCCGACGACATCTGCCTGACGGCGACCGTCGACATATTGCGCGCCATATCGTCCGGCCGCGGGCCTCGTCATGCGCTGATGGCGCTCGGCTATTCCGGCTGGGGCGCGGGCCAATTGGAGACCGAGATCGCAGAAAATGGCTGGCTGACCTGTCCGGCCAGTGCCGAGCTTCTGTTCGACACCGATATCGAGCGCAAATACGACCGGATCCTCGCCTCGATCGGTATCGACCTTGCGCATCTCAGCCTCGCTGCCGGACACGCCTGATCCGTTTACGCTTGCGTCAGCGGATACTGCTCTTTCAGCGTCTTCAGCACCTGGTCGCCCGGCATCGGCGCGCCGAACATGAAGCTCTGGACATATTCGCAGCCCATCTGGCGCAGTTCCAGCGCGTCGCTCTCGTCCGAAATGCCCTCGGCGACGACGGACAGGCCGAGTTCATGCGCCATGTTGACCATCGATTTCAGCAGCACCGCGCGCTTGGGCGTGTTGTCGTCGACGAAGCTCTTGTCGATCTTGATGGTGTCGAAGGGGAAACGCGTCAGATAGGCCAATGACGAATAGCCGGTGCCGAAATCGTCCAGCGACAGGCCGATGCCGAGCTGCTTCAGCTTGGTCAGCACATGGGCGGTCTGCTCGGGATTGTCCATGACAAGCGATTCGGTGAGTTCGAGCCGGAAGCAGCGCGGCTTCAGGTTGGCCCGAGCGATGACCGAGCGGACGTCGCTGACCAGGTCGCGGCGGATCAACTGGCGGCTGGACAAATTCACCGAGACCGACAGCGGCGCGTCGCCGATCTGCTTTTGCCAGCTGGCGAGGTCTTCCGCCGCCTGCTGCATGGCAAACAGGCCGAGCTGCACGATCAGGCCGCAGCTTTCGGCGACCGGGATGAAATCCGCCGGCGGGATCATGCCGCGGCGCGGGTGGTCCCAGCGCAGCAGCGCCTCGAAGCCGGCGACGCTGCCGTCCTCGAGCCGGACGATCGGCTGGTAGGCAAGGGTGAATTCGCGCCGCTCGATGGCGCGGCGCAGGTCGGATTCGAACTGCAGCCTGTCGGTGCCGACAGTGCGGAAAGCCGGACGGAACGGCTCGATTCTGTCGCCGCCGAAGCGCTTGGCCTGATGCATGGCAAGCTCGGCATCCTTGACCATGTCCTCGGCCGACATCTGTGGCGAATTCCAGGTGATCAATCCGATCGAGGCGGTCAGCACGATCTCGCGCTTGGCAAAGGTGATCGGATTGTTGATGGCATGCTTGATGGCATCCGCCACGGCGGCGATGCGGGCCGGGTCCTGTTCGGACAACAGCATCAGCGCGAACTGGTCGCCGGCAAAGCGCGACAGCGAGTCCTTCGGCTTGAGCAGCCGGTGCAGGCGGCGCGCGATGGTCAAGAGGATGGTGTCGCCGGCCGAGATGCCGAGCCCGTCGTTGACCTGCTTGAAACGGTCGATGTCGATGACGAAGACGGTCGGGCGCACCTTCTCTTCGGTGCGCGCGATCGAGATGATCGCTTCCAGCCGGTTCATCAAAAGTTCGCGGTTCGGCAGGCCGGTCAGGTTGTCGTGCACGGCATCGTGCAGCAGCCTTTCCTCGGACTTTTTCTGCTCCGTCACGTCGACCATGGTGCCAACGCAGCGGATGACTTCGCCGTCGGATCCGATGACCGGGCGCGCACGCAGCGAGAACCAGTGATAGTGGCCGTCAGCGCCGCGCAGGCGGAAGTTCTGCGACACCCGGCCGCGCCGGTGCTCGAGCACGACGTCGAGCGTCGTGCGGAACGTGTCGCGGTCGTCGGCATGCAGCACCGGCAGCCAGTTACGCGCCGCACCGCCGAGGCTGTTCGGCGCCAGCCCGAGTTGGATGCTGACATCGGGCTTGGTGACGACGCGGTCGCGCAGCACGTCCCAGTCCCACACCGTGTCGCCCGATCCGGCCACGGCAAGCGCCTGCCGCTCCAGGTCGGAGAACAGGCCCTGATGCAGCGCGCCGCCGGCAAAGGCATGCTGCATGACGGTGAAGCCGATCAGCAGGATGATCAGGATCAGCCCGCCGCCCAGGGCCGGCTGGGCGATGTCGTTGTCGAGCATGCCGGTGATCGCCATCCACGACCCGCACAGCCACAACAGCACCATGACCCAACTGGGCACCAGCATGATCGCACGATCATAACCACGAATCCCGAGGAAGATGATCAGGCCAAGCCCCGTCAGTGCGGTGGCGGCGAAGGACAGCCTGGCGATGCCGGCGGCGACCGCGGGATCGACGATCGCAACGCCGGCGATCAGCACCAGCCCGAGGATCCAGACCAGTGCGCCATAACTGAAATGGCCGTGCCATCGGTTGAGGTTGAGATAGGCGAACAGGAACACCACGAAGGTTCCCGCCAGCGCCACCTCCGTTCCCGCCCGCCACATCTGCTCATTGCCGGGCGAGATCTCGATGACCTTGTTGAGGAAGCCGAAATCGACGCAGATATAGGCCAGTACCGCCCAGGCAAGCGCGGCGGTCGCGGGGAACATCGAGGTCCCCTTGACCACGAAAAGGATGGTCAGGAACAGCGCCAGCAGGCCCGCAATGCCGATGACGATGCCGCGAAACAGCGTGTAGGAATTGACCGAGTCCTTGTAGGATTCGGGATCCCAGAGGTAGACCTGCGGCAGCTTCGGCGAGGCCAGTTCGGCGATGAAGGTGATCACCGTGCCGGGGTTCAGCGTCACCCGGAAAACGTCGGCGTCGGGACTGGTCTGGCGGTCGAGCGCGAAGCCTTCGCTGGGCGTGATGGCAGCGATGCGGGTCGAGCCCAGATCCGGCCAGAAGATGCCGGAATTCACCAGGCGGAAATGCGGTGCGACGATCAGCCGGTCGAGCTGCTGGTCGGTGGTGTTGGCGAGCGCGAAGACAGCCCAGTCGCCGGTCGAACGGGCATCATTGGCCTCGACCTCGATGCGCCGCACGATGCCGTCCGGACCCGGCGCGGTCGACACCTGGAAATTCTCGCCCTGGTTGCGGTAGATCTCGACGGCGCCGGAAAGGTCGAGCGCGACGTCGTCGCGGGCGATCTTGATCGGCTCGACGGCGAAGGCCGACGATGCCGCCCACAGCGTCAGGAGTATCGCGAGGACAATGGCGAACAGCGGCCCGTTGCGCAGGAATTTCGTCAAAAATCAGTCCTTCGTTCCAACGCCCGGCGGATCGTCCGCGATCCGGGCGTAGAGGTAGTGGTCCTGCCAGATGCCGTTGATCCTGAGATAGGATCGCAGCAGTCCTTCGCGCCGAAATCCGGCTTTTTCAAGCACGCGGATCGACCTGATATTGTCGGGAATACAGGCCGCTTCGATCCGGTGCAACCTCAGCGTATCGAAGGCGAAGCGGGTCACCACCTTGACCGCGTCGGTCATCAGGCCGCGGCCGCCGAAGCGCTCGCCGATCCAGTAGCCGACATGGCCGCTTTGCGAGACGCCATGGCGTATGTTGCCGAGCGTGATGCCGCCGGCAAGCTTGCCGCTGCTCCTCTCGAAGATAAAGAAGGCGATAGCGGTTCCCTGAGCATAATCCTCGCGGTAGCGGCTGATGCGCAGCCGCCATGCGTTGCGGTCGAGTTCATCGGGAGTCCAGCGTGGCTCCCATGGTTCGAGGAAAGCGCGGCTTTCCCCGCGCACCGCCGCCCACTCGCGATAGTCGTTGGTGAACGGCACGCGCAGCGTGACACGGTCGCCTTTCAGTGCCGGCAGGTCACGGCGAAAGAAAGGGAGCGCGAACATGGCGCTTTGAGGGGCTTAGACGGCGAGCTTGCGGGCCGCGGTCTGCGTGCCCGCGAGCGATTCGAGAATCGCCTCGTAGGGCGCCAGTGTGCCCACAGGCCCGACAGCGGTAAGCGTCGGCTTGGTCGAGAACAAACGCGACGATAGATCGGTCAGCCGCTCGATCGTCAGCGCCGACAGCCGTTCCATCAGTTCCTCCTTGGCGATCGGCCGGCCGAACAGAAGCAGTTGCCGTGCGATCTGCGAAGCGCGGCTGGCCGGGCTTTCGGCTGACATGATCAGTCCGGCGCGATATTGGGCGCGCGCCCGGTCGAGTTCTTCCTGCAGGATCTTCTCACCGGCCTTCTGCAGTTCGTCGATGATGACAGGCACCAGTTCGGCGATGTCGCTCTGGCCGGTCGCTGCATGGACGCCGAAGACGCCGGTGTCGGAAAAGCCCCAATGGAAGGCATAGACCGAGTAACACAGGCCGCGCTTCTCGCGGACCTCCTGGAACAGGCGCGACGACATGCCGCCGCCGAGGATCATCGACAGCACCTGCGAGGCGTAGAAGTCGCGCACATGATAGGCCCGGCCTTCGAACCCCAGCACGATCTGCGCGTCCATCAGGTCGCGGTCCTCGCGAAAATCGCCGCCGACATATTGCGCATATTGCGGGATGGTGCTGTCGGCCTTGCTGCGGAAGCCGCCGAGCTGCTTTTCGACCTCGCGCACGAAATTGTCATGCTTGATGTCGCCGGCGGCGACAATCACCATGCGCTCGGCGCCATATTGCCGCTCTATGAAGTCGTGAAGTTGTTTCGAGGTGAAGGACTTGACCGTTTCGGGCGTGCCGAGAATGGAGCGCCCAATCGTCTGATGGCGATAGGCGGTTTCCGTGAAACGGTCGAAGACGATGTCGTCGGGCGTGTCGTGCGCGGCGCCGATCTCCTGCAGGATCACATGCTGTTCGCGTTCGAGTTCCTGCGGGTCGAATTCGGACTCCTGCAGGATGTCGGCAAGAATGTCGACGGCTAGCGGCACGTCGTCGGAGAGCACCCTGGCATAGTAGGAGGTGGTCTCGACGCTGGTGGCGGCGTTGATTTCGCCGCCGACGTCCTCGATCTCCGAGGCGATTTCGAAGGCGCTCCGCCTTTTCGTGCCCTTGAACGCCATGTGCTCGAGCAGATGGGCCATGCCATGCTCGTCGTCACGTTCATTGCGGGCACCCGACTTCACCCAGGCACCAAGGGCAACCGATTCGATGCTTTGAAGGGTTTCGGTGGCGACTGTCAGGCCGTTCGACAGACGGCTTACCTCAACACCCATATGGCTACTACTCCCTAACGCGCCGCCCGCGCGCGGCGGCCGACGTAATCTTCCACCATTTTCAGGTCGGATGGAAGTACCGTGTATTTTTCCTCCGATGTCATCAACCCACCTAGCCATGCGGGCAGTGCGGGCGACACGCCGCTGGCGGCTTCGACGGCGGCCGGGAATTTTGCCGGGTGTGCTGTACCCAGCACCACCATCGGCACGGCGCCTGACGCCTTGCCTGCGGCGACATGCACGGCTGCCGCAGTGTGCGGATCGAGCAGATAGTTGCTGGTCGCGAGCGTCGAGCGGATGGTGGCGGCGACCTCGTCCATATCAGCGCGGCCGGCGTCGAATTCGGACCGCATCCCGGCGATTTGGTGGGGTTCGATGGTGAAAGCACCGGACTGCTTCAGGCCGTCCATGTAGCGCCGCACGGTCGCGGCGTCACGGCCGGAGGCCTCGAACAGCAAGCGTTCGAAATTCGACGACACCTGGATATCCATCGACGGCGACGTGGTCGCAAAGACGCCCTTGGTGCGGTATTCGCCGGTCGAAAAAGTGCGCGCCAGGATGTCGTTGTCATTGGTGGCAATGACCAGCCGATCGATCGGCAAGCCCATCTTCTTGGCGGCATAGCCGGCAAAGATATCGCCGAAATTGCCGGTCGGCACGGTGAAGGAAACCGGCCTGTCCGGCGCGCCGAGCGACAGCGCCGAGGAGAAATAATAGACGATCTGGGCCATGATGCGGGCCCAATTGATCGAATTGACGCCCGAAAGCGCCACCCGGTCGCGAAAGCCGTGATCGTTGAACATGTCCTTGAGCAGGCCCTGGCAATCGTCGAAATTGCCTTCGATCGCCAGCGCATGGACATTTGCAGCCGTCGACGTCGTCATTTGCCGCTGCTGCACCGGCGAGACGCGGCCATGCGGGAAAAGGATGAAGATGTCGGTCCGGCTGCGACCGGCAAAGGCATCGATGGCAGCCCCGCCGGTATCGCCCGAGGTGGCGCCGACGATGGTGGCGTGCTGGTCGCGTTCGGCAAGCACATGGTCCATCAGCCGGGCCAGAAGCTGCATCGCCACGTCCTTGAAGGCGAGCGTCGGCCCGTGGAAGAGTTCCAGGACGAAGGTGTTGGGGCCGGTCTGCACCAGCGGGCAGACAGCCTCGTGGCGGAAGGTGGCATAGGCTTCGCGGACCAGCCGCTCGAAGACGGGCGCCGGGATTTCGCCGCCAAGGAACGGCGACAGCACGCGGATGGCAAGGTCGGGATAGGCAAGGTCGCGCATGGCGCGGATCTCGGCGGCGGAAAACTGTGGCCACTCGCGCGGCACGTAGAGCCCGCCGTCGCGCGCCAGCCCAGCCAGCACGGCGTCGGAAAATCCAAGAACGGGGGCTTCCCCGCGGGTACTCACATAGTGCATGTCACAATTCCGTTACTGCCTGGCTTTTTCCGTCCACCGCAAGGTGGTTAATTCTGCACTGGCTCAGTCGCATTTTTGCCGCGCGGTTGATATACGTCACCAGCTTTGCGAGAGGGAAGTGCAGTTTCATGGCGTTTCGTACATTCAGTGGTCGCTTTTTGGCGGGTCTTGCGCTCACCGGCTTTATGCTTGCCGCCGCCGGCTGCCAATCGGGCGACAATGGCATCCTGAACCTCGGCATCGGCAAGAAGGAGGACCCGACGGCGCCACCGCCGCCGCAGGATCCCAAGATCCTGGCCAGCCAGTTGCAGGCCTATTGTCCCAGGGTGACCGTGCGCGACGGCACGGCCTTCTTCAACACCTATTCCAGGGAAGCTCAGAAGCCCAAGCCCAGGATCAAGAAGACCGGCGATGCCGCGCAGGATGCCGCGGCCCAGGCCGAGGCTGACGCCGCTGCTGCAACGCCGCCCGACGATTCGGCCAATATCATCTACCAGGCGTCGGTCAGCGACGTGACACGCGACTGCAGCCGTGCCAACGGCCAGTTGGCGATGAAGATTGCGGTCGCCGGCAAGATTGTCCCCGGACCGAAGTTTTCTCCAGGCACGATCACCATGCCGATCCGAACGGCGGTGATGCACGGCACCCAGGTCCTCTATTCGCAGCTCCACCAGTATCAGGTCCAGGTCACCGATCCTTCCGTTGCCACGCAGTTCGTCTTCACCGATTCCAATGTCGTCGTGCCCGAGCCGACGGCCCAGGATTATCAGGCCTTTGCCGGCTATGACGAAACCGCGCATCAGGCAACGGCCAACAAGTCGAAGAAGACCCGCCGCAAGAGGGCTGCCGCGACGAACTAGGTCTCGGCAGTTGCATGAGGCGTGCGTCGCGGCGCACGCTTCTCAGGCGTCCGACCACTCCGACAGCGCGGCGATCACGCTTTTCAACTCTGCCCAGCGGCGGATCACCGTTTCGGCGCCGGCCTCGGTGAGCGCGTCGGCATGGCCGGGATAACTGTGTCCCGCGCCGGTGAAGCCGATCACCCGCATGCCCGCCGCCCTTGCGCCGTGGACGCCGTGCACGGAATCCTCGATGACGAAAGTGTTCGCCGGGTTGGCGTTGAGTTTCTCCGCCGCGAACAGGAACACGTCCGGCGCCGGTTTCGTTTTCGCGGTCGGTGTTTCCATCGCCGAAAAAATCCGGTCGGTGAAAAACGGCAGAAGATGCACCTTTTCCAGCATGAATTCGATCCTCTCGGAGCGTGAATTCGAGCAGACGCAGCGCGGCACGGTTACCGCGGCAACGGCCTCGCGCGCGCCATCGATGGCGCGGACGTCACTGCGCAGTTTGCGGTCGACCAATTGTTCCTCCCTGTCGATCAGAGAGGCTTGGAAGGGAATGCGGGACTTTTCCTCGACCCGCAGCATGATGTCCTTGAAGGTCAGGCCGGCATAGCTCTCCGAAATCTCCTCAGCCGATATCTCGTATCCGGCCAAGGTCAAAAGCTCGGCGTCGACGCGGGCGGCGATGATCTCGGAATCGACGAGCACGCCGTCGCAATCGAAGATGACAAGGTCTGGCTGGGGCATGGTGATCCGGACAATGGGAGGGCGAAGTGGCCTCGGAAGGCTCAGGCGGCGCGGCATACACCAACAGGGCCGCCTTCGCAAATTCGCCACACCAGTCCCTTGCCTTCACGGAATATTTACGCTGATCGGTAACCATAACCAGGAGTAAACAGTAACGCGTGCCTTGGGTGTCAGAATGTCTGCCGTGCGTCTTCTCGACGAGCTTTCCCACGCTCCCCAGCAATCCGAATGGCTGGACACGATCCTCAAGGGCGACTGCGTCGCCGCGCTAGACCGGCTGCCCGAAAAATCGATCGACGTCATCTTCGCCGATCCGCCCTACAATCTGCAGCTCGACGGCGACCTGCACCGCCCTGATCAGTCGAAGGTCGACGCCGTTGACGACGATTGGGACCAGTTCGAGAGTTTCGAGGCCTATGATGCTTTCACGCGTGCCTGGCTGCTGGCGGCGCGCCGGGTGCTGAAGCCCAACGGCACCATCTGGGTCATCGGCTCCTATCACAACATCTTCCGTGTCGGCGCCAAGATGCAGGATCTCGGCTTCTGGATCCTAAACGACGTCGTCTGGCGCAAGACCAACCCAATGCCGAATTTCCGCGGCCGCCGCTTCCAGAACGCGCATGAGACGATGATCTGGGCCACGCGCGACCAGAAGGGCAAGGGTTACACCTTCAACTACGAAGCCATGAAGGCGTCCAACGACGATATCCAGATGCGCTCCGACTGGCTGTTTCCGATCTGCACCGGCGGCGAGCGGCTGAAGAACGACAATGGCGACAAGCTGCACCCGACGCAGAAGCCGGAAGCGCTGCTTGCCCGCATCATGATGGCCTCGACCAAACCGGGCGACATCGTGCTCGATCCGTTCTTCGGCTCCGGCACCACCGGCGCGGTGGCCAAGCGCCTCGGCCGCCATTTCGTCGGCATCGAGCGCGAGCAGGCCTACATCGACGCCGCCAACGAGCGCATCGACGCGGTGCGGCCGCTGGATGGTGCCGATCTCACCGTTCTCACGGGCAAGCGCGCCGAGCCGCGCGTTGCCTTCGTCAGCCTGATCGACACCGGCCTGATGATGCCGGGTGCGACGCTCTACGATGCCAAGAAGCGCTGGGCGGCCAAGGTGCGGGCCGACGGCACGGTGGCGATCGGCGACAGCGCCGGTTCGATCCACAAGGTCGGCGCCGAAGTGCAGGGGCTGGATGCCTGCAACGGCTGGACCTTCTGGCATTATGAGCGCAGCGGTGGCCTGACCCCGATCGACGAGCTTCGCCGCATCGCGCGGCTCGGCATGGAGCGGGCAGGGGCCTGAGCCCCTGCCAATTGCTTCGAATGCCTTTGATTCAAAGGCTCAACGGATCGCGCGAAGCGATTCAAATCAGGCCTTGATTCCGAGACGTTCAAGGTCTGCTTGAAGCGTCCTTGCGTCGGTGAACAGCACCGATTGCCAGCCTGCCGCCTTGGCGCCGTCGACATTCTTCTGGCTGTCATCGATGAACAGCGTCGCGGCCGGTTCGAGGCCGAATGCGGCGACGTGGTGATCGTAGATGGCTCGGTCGGGCTTGATCTGGCGAATATCGGCCGACACCGTCACGCCGCGCGGACGATTGAGGAAATCGAAGCGCTCGCGGGCCTCGGCCAGCGTGTCGCTGGCGAAATTGGTCAGCATGGTCACGTCGTGGCCGCTCTCGATCAGACCGACCATGATGGCGACGCTGTCCTCATAGGCATGCGGCACCATCTCGTGCCAGTGGCGGCGGAAACCGCGGATGTTTTCCGCGTGATCGGGATGGTCCGCGATCAGCAGCGCCTCGGCCTCTTCCCAGGTCCGGCCGCGATCCTGCTCGATGTTCCAATCATGCGTGCAGACATTGTCGAAAAACCACTTTCTCTCTTCGGCATCCGGAATGAGGCGGCTGAACGGAATGTTGGGATCGTAGTGGATCAGCACGCGGCCGATATCGAAAACGATGTGGCGTATTTCAGTCATGGGGCCTCTTTGCACTGTGTGGCGACGGCTTTTTCGTCGCGCCGGGTATCGCAGCCTCGATTGCCTTTTTCATGACAGTCGGCAGCGCCTCGCCGGAAATCTCGTGAGCGAGCGACCAGAAATGCCCGTCTGGCGCATCACCTTTGATGTGAGCGTGAAAGACTTCGAGTTCGAGAGCGAAATGCGTGAAGACATGCGCAATGCGGCCCGCATGCCGCCAGTCGGCGGGAAACGGCGCGGCCGCTTGCGTGGTTGCCCCATCGATCCGCGCGGTCCAGCCTGTCGTCGGCACCTCGGTCATGCCGCCGAGCAAGCCCTTCTCGGCCCGTTTGCGCAGAAGGATGGCGCCGTCGGCCCGTACGGCGACAAAGGCCGCGCCGTGCCGCTGCGGCTTGTCGGCCTTGGGCAGGCGCACCGGGAAGTGCTCGGGATCGCCTGAAACGACCGCGTCGCAGTCTTCGCGCAGCGGGCACAGCATGCAGCGTGGCCGGCGTGGCGTACAGATGGTGGCGCCGAGATCCATCATCGCCTGGGCGAAGTCGCCAGGCCTTATCCCGGGCACCATGCGCTCGACATGGGCGCGGATCTCGGGCTTGGCTTCGCTGAGCGGGGTTGTGATCGAAAACAGCCGGGAGATGACACGTTCGACATTGCCGTCGACAACCGCGGCGGGGCGGTCGAAGGCAATCGCCGTGATGGCCGCCGACGTATAGGCGCCGATGCCGGGCAATTCTCTCAAACCAGTCTCCGTGTCGGGAAACCGGCCGCCACGCGCAGCCACAAGATCGGCACAGGCCTTGAGATTGCGGGCGCGGGAGTAGTAGCCGAGCCCGGCCCAGGCCTTCATCACGTCCTCCGCTGGCGTCGCGGCCAGCGCCTCGACATCGGGCCATTTCTCGACGAAAATCCGGAAATAGGCCTTCACTGCTTCGACGGTGGTCTGCTGCAGCATGACCTCGGAGAGCCAGATGCGGTAGGGATCAGGCCGCACGCCGCGTGCATGCTCACGGGGCGTGATGCGCCACGGCAATTCACGGTGATGCACATCATACCAGCCGAGCAGGCGGGATGCGATATCGTCGCTGACACCGGATGCAGCTGTGCTGCTATCTCCAGATGCAGCTATGCTGCTATCTGCGGATGTGGCTTTGCCACTATCCCAGGATGCGGTCTTGCGGGTCTGGTCTGCTGGTGCCATTGATCTTGTATTGGCCTGGCCGGTATCTGCTGGGTCGTCGCTGGAGGACGTACATGGCAGGGAGAACGCCCTACGGCAATCCCGTCCCGGTCAGCGATCTCGCGACCAGGATCCTCGATCCGGTGCTGCGCAAGCGGGCCGGCATTTCGATCGGCCTCGTCCAGTCATGGGACGAGATCGCCGGCCCACGGCTGGCCAGCCACTCGCGCCCCGAAAAAATCCAGTGGCCGCGCCGTATGCATGAGGACGATCCGTTCGAGCCGGCCGTGCTGGTCATTGCCTGCGAAGGCATGGCGGCACTTCATCTGCAGCACGAGACGGGCGAGATCATCAACCGGGTCAACGCCTTCCTCGGCTTCACCGCCATCAACCGCATCAGGATCCTGCAGAAGCCGGTGACAGCCGACAAAGGAAAGCGCAGACCGGCCCTGAGACCGCTGACCGCGGCTGAGAAGACGAAATTGTCGGGGACTGTCGGCCTGGTCGATAATGAAGGACTGCGCGCCTCGCTGGAGAAACTTGGCGCGACCATTATTGGGGAGAGAAAATCATAGGCGTCTTGAAGAAAGTCATGGATTCGTCGTCTATATCTCGCATTCGTGATCGCCCTTGTCAGGTTTCGCGATTGGATTGGGGATCGAGATGCCTTAATTCGCGCCAACTCTCGCCTTTTCGTGTCTTTGCATTGCAAAATCCAACCCTTGTCAGGTGATTCGTATGAACCGTCCCCCGTTTGGCCAAAGCTTGTCTCGCAGAAACGTCCTGTCTTCGCTGGCCGCCATTCCGGCGGTGGCCCTGCTCGCGGCCTGCAGCGACTCTGGCGAGGAGGCGAAGGCTGCGAATGTGAAGCCCGCTGAGCCGGCCGCTCCCGCAAAGCCGGCCACGCCGGCCGCCGCCACCGCGCCGGAAGCCCAGGGCACCGTGGACATGACGGAACTGATGAAGCCGGGCGCGCTGCCCGACAAGCAGCTTGGCAAGGACGACGCCAAGGTCACCATCGTCGAATACGCCTCGATGACCTGCCCGCATTGCGCGCATTTCGCCGAGACCACCTTTCCGGACCTGAAGACCAAGTACATCGACACCGGCAAGGTTCGCTACATCCTGCGCGAATTCCCGTTCGACCCGAGCGCCGAAGCCGGTTTTATGCTGGCGCGCTGCGCCAAGGATAACTATTACCCCATGGTCGACGTCCTGTTCCGGCAGCAGGCGAACTGGGTTGGCGTCCAGAATACCAAGGATGCGCTGCTGCAAATCTCGAAGCTCGCCGGTTTTACACAGGAGTCCTTCGAGGCCTGCTTGACGGACCAGAAACTTCTGGACGATGTGAGATCGGTCCAGAAGCGCGGCGCCAATGAATTCAAGGTCGACTCGACACCGACCTTCTTCATCAACGGTAAGACCTACAAGGGGGCGATGTCGATTGAGGAAATGTCGGCCATCATCGACCCTCTGCTCTGACGTCCAGTCAGCCCTGAGGCGGCGGCGCTTCGGCGTGCGCGGCTTCTCGTTGTGCTGCGAATTCCTTTCGCAAAACCACGGAAATCCGCTTAGCGGGCGGCGCGAATGAAGTTTTCGCGCCTTCGCCTCCTTGGTTTCAAATCTTTCGTCGAGCCTGGCGAGTTCGTCATCGAACGCGGCCTGACCGGCATTGTCGGGCCCAATGGCTGCGGCAAGTCGAACCTTGTCGAGGCGTTGCGCTGGGTGATGGGCGAAAGCTCCTACAAGAATATGCGCGCGTCCGGCATGGACGACGTCATCTTCTCCGGCTCGGGCACGCGTCCGGCGCGCAACACCGCCGAAGTGACGCTCTTCCTCGACAACAGCGACCGCTCGGCGCCCGCTGCCTTCAACGATGCCGACGAACTGCAGGTGTCGCGCCGCATCGAGCGCGAGGCCGGTTCGCTTTACCGTATCAACGGCAAGGAGGCCCGCGCCAAGGACGTGCAGCTTCTGTTCGCCGACCAGTCGACCGGTGCGCGTTCGCCGTCGATGGTCGGCCAGGGCCGCATCGGCGAACTGATCCAGGCCAAGCCCCAGGCACGCCGCGCCCTGCTCGAAGAGGCGGCAGGCATTTCCGGCCTGCACACCCGCCGCCACGAGGCAGAACTGCGGCTGAAGGCGGCCGAACAGAACCTGGAACGGCTGGACGACGTCGTCGGCGAGCTGGAAAGCCAGATCGAAAGCCTGAAGCGCCAGGCGCGCCAGGCGTCCCGCTTCAAGAACCTGTCGGCCGATATCCGCAAGGCAGAAGCGACGCTGTTGCATCTGCGCTGGACGCTGGCCAAAACCCAGGAAGGCGAGGCGCGATCGGCGCTGGCGGTTGCCACGGCACTGGTCGGCGACCGCGCCGCGGCCCAGATGGCCGCCGCCAGGGAGCAAGGCATAGGCGCCCATCGGCTGCCGGACCTGCGCGACGCGGAAGCCGCCGCCGCCGCTGCCTTCCAGCGCCTCTCGATCGCCAAGTCGCAGATCGAAGAGGAAGCCGGCCGCATCCGCGCCCGTCAGAGCGAACTCGAGCGCCGGCTGCAGCAGCTCGACGGCGATATCGCGCGTGAGGAGCGCATGGTCCGCGACAACGCGGACATTCTCGAGCGCCTGCGCGCCGAAGAGGCGGCACTCAATTCGGAAAATGCTGGTGCCGCCGAGCGCGAGGCCACCACCCGCGCGGCTTTCGAACAAGCGGCATCTACGCTTTCACAAAGCGAAGCCAAACTCGCCGCGCTGACTGCCGAGCGGGCCGAGGCTGCCGCCTCGCGCAACCAGATCGAACGGACGCTGCGCGATACCGCCGAGCGCCGCGACCGCTTCGCGCGTCAGCTTGCCGATGTCGACCGGGAATTGTCGGAGATACTCTCCAAGGTCGCTGGCCTGCCCGATCCGGCCGAGAAGCGGGTGCTGGTCGAACAGGCCATGGCGCTGCTGGAGGAGGCCGAGGCTGCCGTGTCCGAGGCCGAGCAGTCGGTCATCGATGCCCGCGCTGCCGAAAGCGCTGCCCGGCCACCGCTTCAGGATGCCAGGGCCGAGCTGGCAAGGATCGAAACCGAAGCGCGCACGCTGGCAAAAATCCTCAATGCCGCCAGCGGCGATCTCTTCCCGGCCGTGCTGGAGCAGATCAGCGTCGATCGCGGTTTCGAAACGGCGCTGGGTGCAGCCCTTGGCGAAGACCTCGACGTGCCGCTCGACCGCAGCGCGCCGGTGCATTGGGGCGAAGGCGCGATCCAACCCGGCGACGCGGCTCTGCCGGAAGGCGTGAAGAGCCTGGCCAGCGTGGTCCACGCGCCGGCACAGCTCGCCCGCCGCCTGGCGCAGATCGGTATCGTCGATGCCGCCGGCGATGGCCGCCGGTTGCAGCCGCTGCTTGCTCCCGGCCAGCGGCTGGTCAGCCGCGAGGGCGCGCTGTGGCGCTGGGACGGCTTTACCGCCAGTGCCGACGCGCCGACCGCCGCGGCGCAACGGCTGGCGCAGAAGAACCGGCTGGCTGAGCTCGATGCCGAGGCGATACAGGCGACGCTCGTCCTGCGCCAGGCCGAGGAGGCGCTGGGAGAGGCCGAACAGGCGCTCCGCCTGGCAAGCGAGGCCGAGCGCAACACGCGCCAGGCCGGTCGTGACGCACAGCATCGGCTGGACGCCGCCCGCAATGCACTGGCTGAGGCCGAGAGGGCCGGCGGCGAATTGCAGAGCCGGCGCGCAGCACTCGATGAAGCGCGCGCCCGCATCGTCGACAGCCATGAGGAGATTTCGGCCGCCTTCGCCGAGGCGGAAATGCTGCTGCAGGACGCGCCCGATCTTGGCGATCTGCAATTGCAGCTCGAACAGTCCTCGGCCAATGTCGCCCGCGACCGCGCCGCGCTTGCCGATGCGCGTGCGGTGCATGAGGGGCTGCGCCGCGAAGCCGAGGCGCGCGCGCGCCGGCTCGATGCCATTGGCGCCGAACGCAGCAATTGGCTGGAGCGGGCCGAAAACGCCTCGACGCAGATCGCCTCGCTTGGCGAACGCAAGGCCGAGGCCGAGGCCGAACGCGAGCGGCTGGCGGATGCGCCCGATGAAATCGACGCCAAGCGGCGCGCCCTGCTGTCGCAGCTCACCGAGGCCGAAACCTTGCGCAAGGCGGCGGCCGACCGTCTGCAGGAAGCGGAGAACCGGCAATCCGAACTGGACAAGGCCGCCACCGGCGCCATCCAGTTCCTGGCTGAGGCGCGCGAGAGCCGCGTTCGCGCCGAAGAGCGGCTGACCGCGGCCGACGAACGCCGGCTGGAGGTCGAGGCGCGCATCCAGGAAACGCTGAACACACCGCCGCATGTGGTTATTCGCCATACCGGTCTGGAGGCTGACAGCCCGATGCCTGAGATGCCCGAGATCGAGCGTCAGCTGGACCGGCTGAAGATCGAGCGCGAACGGCTGGGCGCCGTCAATCTGCGCGCAGAGGAAGAGCAGAAGGAGCTTTCCGACCGGCTGGAGGCGATCGTGTCGGAGCGCGAGGACATCATCGAGGCGATCCGCAAGCTCAGGCAGGCGATCCAGAGCCTCAACCGCGAAGGCCGCGAGCGGCTGCTTGCCGCCTTCGATGTCGTCAACGGCCATTTCCAGCGGCTGTTCTCGCATCTGTTCGGCGGCGGCACGGCGGAATTGCAGCTGATCGAATCCGACGATCCGCTCGAGGCCGGCCTCGAAATCCTGGCCCGCCCGCCCGGCAAGAAGCCGCAGACCATGACGCTGCTGTCGGGCGGCGAGCAGGCGTTGACGGCGATGTCGCTGATCTTCGCGGTGTTCCTGACCAATCCGGCGCCGATCTGCGTGCTCGACGAAGTCGACGCCCCGCTCGACGACCACAATGTCGAGCGCTTCTGCAACCTGATGGACGAAATGGCCGCCACCACCGAGACGCGCTTCGTCATCATCACCCACAATCCCATCACCATGGCGCGCATGAACCGGCTGTTCGGCGTCACCATGGCCGAACAGGGCGTCAGCCAATTGGTGTCGGTCGACCTGCAGGCGGCCGAGGCCATGCGCGAGGCAAGCTGACCCAGGTCAGCGCTGGCTGGAATGGGCCGCACCGGAGCAATTTCAGGAAAAGGGTGCAAGCGGTTCTCGCTCGGCAAAAAATGTCAGGGCCGCGGACTGTGCCTGTGCGAATGATGTTTGGCCGGGGACCAGACGAAATAGAGCGAGCCCAGTTTCAGCACAGGCACCCTGTGATCCCGCTCGCGATCACGCAGTTCCCGGTAGGTCTTCACCTTCAGTGTGCCCCCCGGCAATCTGATTCGCAAAGCCATGATGCATAGAGCTTACGTGCTTTCTCCAGACGATGGAAGATTCATTTCAAGTTCCTCATCAGTATTCGAGCTCCTGGAGGGGCGATCAGGAATTGTACTGGGCCACCAGATGACGAAATATTTGCCAAACTGCCAGACCGGGACTTCGCCCTTGTACTCTCGCCGCCGCAACTCATAACGTTGCTTGACCTTCAATACACCGCCCG
Organism: Mesorhizobium sp. Primo-A; assembly: GCF_003997175.1. Lineage (NCBI taxonomy): Bacteria > Pseudomonadati > Pseudomonadota > Alphaproteobacteria > Hyphomicrobiales > Phyllobacteriaceae > Mesorhizobium > Mesorhizobium sp. Primo-A. Next base: position 230,825 of record NZ_RZTG01000012.1, on the reverse strand, counting down.
GAAGCCTGATCTTGATCGTCATCGTCCCTCAATACTGATGGCGCACTTCCTGGGTGCCGCGCCCAAAATATCTGTCCGGCCAAGTTAGAAAAATCGCTCACTCTCGGATCGGATCGTTGCAATCCGATTTCGCTGAGTCAATGGAGCCGAGGGCGAACTCCTGTGGCTATCGGCGCCGTGCAGATAAGGCTTGAGAGCGGGCTCAACCTCTGCGCCGCAAGATCCAGTTCACACAGATCACGGCCACGAGGCCACATGCGATGCCGGCGCAATCGGCAAACCAGTCGAACACATCCAGATCGCGCCGTATCAGCGCCGTGCCCTGCAGGACCTCGATCGCCGCTCCAATCATGGCCAGGAAGACGATTAGTCTTGCTTTTCGATCGGGCCAGCCGAGCCCTCCAAGGAAAGTCATGACGGCAAAGGCGCTGGCGTGGTTCAGCTTGTCGGAACGGAAACCGATATCGATCCCGTACTCTTCAAGTCGGGGTATAGGCAGCAGTGCAAGGGCAAGAACAGCGGCAAGCGTGGCGAAAAAGGCGATCCGTTCGACGGCTGGATAAAATCTCATTCTGTTCCAATCTTTGCCTAGCCGCCGGGAAAGTCGAATCCGGCTCGGTATTGGCAGTTCAGGCTGAAACTCGGATCGACGGCGTTGTTCTTCTAAAGCCGCAATTTTTGCTTGAGCTTTTTCAGCCAGGTCTGTTCCGCCTCATCCTGATTTTGATGCGCCGGGACGTAGCGCGGCCGTATCTTTTTTCCTTTGATGTAGAATGGCTTTTCGACTTCTCCAACCAGATTGACGAAAAGCCGGGATTTGTTGGTGGGTTGGCGGACTGTGACGCCGTGGACCGATTCAATCGAGTTGATGAACAATACAAGAATGTTCTTGTCGTATTGAACTGTTTCGACGCATTCCAAATGGGTGTCGTCGACATAGGCATCATTGAAGAGTGTCGCTTTGGCTTTCAGCGTGGCGTATTTGGACTGGAAACGACTAATTGTCAGGTCCCCGCCAACGGCATCATAATCTTCCGGCCTCATATAAAACAGGCCAGAAAATAGCTTGTCGCCATTGTCGATGTGGCTTGTCCGCACCGAGCCGGCATTGGTCACCGGCGTGTTCCCGCTGAGCATCGCATCCATCAGTATGTCGCGTGTTGCATAGGTGTCACTAAACCTGATGCCCGCTTTCATATTCTTGAGGCGTTCATAATTGGGGTAATAATCAGGGTAAAGCTTGTGAATATCGTCATAGAACAGGTCGGCGACCTCGCCGAAAAATGCTTGCGATACATGGTAGGCGATAAAATCGCGCCATATTTGCGGCACGGCTTCGTTCGACCGAACGCGGTGGGCCTCATAATCCCACCTGGTGTTGTTGCGGCGTGTATCGATTTCGAGCGTTTCCGGAGCGGGAAACGTGCCGGCCAATTCCTGGTAGAGATCGAGGGGAAGGGCGTCAGGCAGGATGATGTGTGGAAACGGCTCCGATCGAACGTCGGCCTTGGTGGCTCGTTGAAGGACTGAAAGCGGCTTTGACATCGATGGTGTCCCAGATCGAGTTTGTCCGAATTTGGACAGCGAGGATCGTGTTCAACCTGTTCGGGTTACCGCCTTTCAACGGATCCCTTTCTGCGTCTCGTTCAAAGATTGGAGCGTTGAAAAGGGCTCCGCATGGGCTTTTACCATTTCGCTCATTAGAATATCCGCGCCAGTCATGAGGGGGACCAGGGTTTCCGCAAATGTGTATGTTTTGATGCCGTAAAGCCACTTCAGGTAAAGAAGGGCAGCTGACGTGCCGGAGACGCAGCCAACGATGTTCATTCGGGATACGACAAGCTCTATCGGATATATGTGTGGCAGGTTAGCTTCCATGATCCTGGTGTTGGCGTCGGCCGTCACATTGCCAACTGCATCCAGCAATTCGGGGAAGAAGGGCTTGCTTATTCTGGGATGTTCCTTCCAGACGACGTCGTATCCCCTCTCGACGATCTGCTCCGCAATTCGTCTATAGATCGCCGCCTCTTGCGCGTACGACATTATGCGGTTTCGCGACAATGCCTGGCCGAGCAGCAGGATCCGTGGGTTGGCTGACGCACGGCAATGTTCATCGCCGCCGGAAAGCGCATCCCTGCAGGCTTCACCTATTACGTCGCGCATCAGCGAAGCGCCGACCTGAAATCTTGGTACGTTCTCCAGTGCATCGTGAATGGGGATTTCGTGAAGCAAAGAATAAAACTTCGTCACCCGTCTCAGATGGTGTCTTTCTATCCTGTCGGCCGCTTTCCTCAATCGGAACGCCGGTGAAATTGTAGAGAGTCCTGCAATCAAGACCGCGGTGATGCGTCGTCGAAACCTTGTGCCCGGCGGCCGTGACATGGTTGCCATCTCGAATGGAAGGTATGACGTCAAGCCATCCTCATACAAAACGATCTTGGCTTCAGGGTATGAATCCAGCAGTATTTTTTCCGACGGCCGGTTAACGAAGCAGGCCCAGATTTCAGCTACGGAACTCGCGTCGAGACCAATTGTGTCTCGGATCAGACGATGGATCCGGAAAATTTGCAGTTGCCCATATTTACGCTCGGACGTCAGAAGGTCGTACGCCCATATGATCCGTCTCCAGGTCCATACTTTAGACGCAAGTTCAGCAAGACCGGTCTTGAAATGCTCGGAAACGCCGGCCGTTTCATAAAGCAGGAGATAGTCCTCATGCTCCTGATCCGCCGGGGAGCTTCCATCCATTGTTGATTGGCGAAGTGAGGCAACCAGGCTGAGCAATTGCCAGCTGCCAAAGACGCAGCATATTCGAGCTGGCAATTTAAGATCTCCAGATCGGATGGAAATAACGCTGCATGTTCCGCGATCTCAACCGCAAAATTGCTTCATATCCGACAGGCCGTGTGGCTCGGGGCGTCCCACCCGCTTCGTAATACTGCCTATCGCGTCGGTAGGAAATATCTTTCAGACGGCGGGTCTAACGTCCAAGACAGGCTAGAGTTCCGCACAATAGGCAGGCGAATTCACTTCAACTGAGCGGCAGAGACCTGTCGAGATCCGGCAATAGCACCCGGTGCGGCAGACCGCTCATGCGGTCGTCTTGCTGCTTCGGGTCCCTCTCGGCACCAAGAGCACGAATTCTCCCGGTTCTCGGGAAGGTCGTTGCCCGGGAAAGCGGGTTTCGCTTCCCCCAGTCAAAAGTAAGCTCCAGCCATGAACCGGAGCTAGATGATGACAGAGGCAGAAACCAGAATGTTTCACACACTTGATGTGCCAGCCGGTCCGGTGTGGCGGCCTGCAATCCCGGCCGACCTGACAAGGCAGGGCATGTGTGGGCGCATCTGCGCATCATGCCCGATACAAAGCCCGCACTGCCCCTCGAACGCCCTTGAGGCCGACGCTTCGGCGCAACGTCCCCGGTGAGCAGGCCAGAGCAATTCTAGGAAAAGTGTGAAGCGGTTTTCCGGCCAAAATTGCCTCAAAACAAAGAGTTAGAGCAGCTCGCCGTTTCCGTGAAACGGTGAACTGCTCTGAGGGCGGCGCCGGAAAATGCGCCGCCCTGTCGGAGGGGTCGTCCGCGATCAGGCGGCGAGCCAGGCCCGTGTGAAATCCTGCTCATAGGCCTGGTGCATCTGGTAGCCCATCAAGGAAGGTTTCATATGGCAGAACAGCTTTCGCCAGTAAGGCTGAACGATGATGCCGGAATCCTGCAGCATGACCTGGAGTTCCTTCATTACCACACGGCGCTGCTCCGGATCGGCGATGGAATTGGCCTTGTGGACCTTGGCATCGAAGTCTGGATCGGCGAACCCCGTCTCGTTCCATGCCGAACCGGTCTGATAGGCAAGCGCATAGGTCTGGATGCCGAGCGGTCGGGCGTTCCAATTGGTCGTCGCGAAGGGATACTTCGTCCAGTGGTTCCAGAACGCCGATTCCGGGATGACGGTGCGTTTCACCTTGAAGCCGGCGTCGCGCATCTGCTGGGCGACGGCATCGGAGCTTTCCTTGCGGTAGTCGGCTTCGACCGAGATCAGATCGAACTCGAAATCGAGCTGGCCGGCTTCCTCGAGCAATGCCCTGGCCCGGGCCGGATCACGTTTGATCGGCGGCAGGTCGGCGTGTTCGGGATGCATCGGTCCGACATGATCGTTCTGCGCGACGATGCCCATGCCGTCGGCGCCCAGTTGCAGCACCGCTTCGTTGTCGACCGCAAGCTGTATGGCGTTGCGCACGCGCTTGTCGTCATAGGGTTTGGCGTTGACGTTGCAGCGCGAGACCAGGGTGGCGGCAGTGACGATCTCGCTTTTCTTCAGGCCCAGCCTGTCGAGCATGGCGACGTCATAGGACTGCGTCTGGCCGTTCAGGTCGATCTCACCGGATTCGAAAGCGGAGACGGTGGCGGCCGAGTCGGTGCCGTAGTCGGTCCAGTCGATGCCGTCGAGGAACACCTCGCCGCCCCACCACGACCCGTCCGGCCGCTTGCGCACCGAGGCAGCAACGCCGACATCGAGTTTTTTAAGCTCGAATGGACCCGTGGAAACGGGGTTGGCCGACAGTGGCGCTGCCTTCGGATTGAACGTGCGGTGGACGATCAATGCCGGGTAGTCGGTCATCGCAGGGATAATGGTGATGTCGGGCTGCGACAGTTTCAGGACCAGGGTGTGGTCGTCGCGAACCTCGATGGCACCAGTGCGCGCCACCTTGGTGTCGGGATCGATCAGGGCGGTCATGCGCCCCGCCATCGAGTTGCCGGCGGCATCCTTCTCACACCAGCGCGTGATGTTGAAGGCGACATCCGTGGCGGTGAAATCGTCGCCGTTCGACCACTTCACCCCTGGGCGCACCTTGAGCACATATTCCGTGGCGTCCGCATTGATCTCCCAGCTCTGCAGCAGCACCGGCTCGAAGGTGAAATCCGGCTTCCAGCGCACCAGCGGTTCGAGAAACTGCATGGCGATGTTGCCCATCTGCGAAACCTTGAACTTGCGCGGGTCTTCCAGCTCCATCACCTGCATGGCAACACGCAGCACGCCGCCCTTTCTGGGTTGGGCGGCTTCCTCGGCCCGCGCCGGAACCGGTTGACCGATGAGCCCATAGGCAATCGCCGTGCTGGCGCCGAAGGCGCTGGCCAACGCCAGGAACTCGCGGCGGCCAAGCGCGCCGCTCTTCGCGCCTTTCGCAAATGTGCCGATCGCCGGATGAAGAGGTCTGGATGTCATATCGGTTCTCCCATTGTTGATTTTACGCCCAAATTCGGTGGAATGCCCTTGCCGCGTCGTTGCTGGGCGCTGTTTTCTACAAGACGCAGCGGATGGCGGCGGGGCCGCGACGGCGAGGGGAAGGCAAGATGAATCTTCTGACGGCGATGCGGGTGTTCGATCGGGTCTGCCTGCTGGGCAGCCTGTCGGCGGCGGCGCGCGATCTCAACATGTCGACGACGGCCGTCAGCCGCACCATCAAGGAACTGGAAGACGACCTCGGCGTCCGGCTCATCAATCGCACCACAAGGCGCCTCAGCCTCACAGAGGCGGGCCGCGACTATGCTCCGCGTGCCCGCATCCTGCTCGACGACATTTCCGAACTGCAGGATTCGACGCGCGGCCTTCACAAGGAGACGCGCGGCCTGATCCGGGTTTCCTGCTCCAATGTTCTGGGCCACACGCGCATAACCAAGCTGGTGCCGAAATTCCTCGAAGAGAACCCGCTCACCACGATCGAGTTCGACCTCACCGCGCGTTATGTCGTCGGCATTGTCGAGGAAGGCTACGATGTCGCCATCCGCTTCGGCGGTCAGGCCGATTCCGCCTTGATTGCCCGCCGGCTTGGGGAAGTTCGCAACTATGTCTGCGCCACGCCCGATTATTGGGACACAAACGGCCGCCCGGTCCACCCGGATGAGCTGGCAAGCCATTCCTGCGTGCTGAGCAATTTCGCCAAGCGGCTTGGCACATGGCCTTTCATCGGACCAGACGGCCCTTTCGATGCGGCTGTCGGCGGGCGCATCTCGACCAACAGCGTCGAGGCCGCCTACCAGATGACCACCGCCGGTTTCGGCATCGGCAATCTGCCCAGCCTGCTGGTCGATGCTGCGATCAGCGACGGCCGGTTGGAAGTGCAGCTGGATGAGTTTCGCCCCGGCTCCAGCCCGATCTACGCACTCTATCCGCACCGCACCTATATTGCGGCCAAGGTGCGCGCGTTCGTCGATTTCCTGATCCGCGAACTGTCGGCCGACTTCACCGCCTGAAATGCTGCCCGATTGCCGGCCAACGCCGTCAGGGGCCTGGCGCGAACGCCAGGCCCCTGCTGCCCCCGTCGCCCGACGCGGCAGCGTCATTTCCACCAGGCGGTGGTGTCGTACATCGGTCCCGGCTCCTCGAAGAGCTTTTCGTATTTGCACAGTGCCGGCGTCTTGCCGAGCGGCACCGAAACACCGTCCCTGAACGCCCATTCGCCACGTTGCGTCGTATCCGCCCGCACATAGCTGGACAGTGCAAAGGCGCGGTCGTGCTGTGACCTGTTGGGCGAGGAGCCGTGCACGGTGAGCAGCCCCCATAAAGCAAGATCGCCCGGCTCCAGCACCAGCGGAACGATGGTCGCCGGGTCGATGCCGACCTTGCGCAACTCTTCTTCGGCGGTCAGACCCTTCATCAGCTCGCCGGTTCCCTCGTCCGACAGGCCGAGATAGCCGAGCTTGTGGCTGCCGGGCACGACCTGAAGACAGCCATTGTCCAGCGTCGCCCGATCGACCGCGAGGCCTGTTGTCACGGTGGCGTCGGCGACATTGTCGAAGGCGGCCTGGTTACGGAAGCGCAGATCCTGGTGGAAGCGATAACCCGTGACATTGGCGCCGGGCGGCTTCCAGTGCAGCTGTTGGGCGATCTGTTTTATGTCGCGGCCGATCAGACCCTCGAGCAGCTTCAGATAGTCGGGATTGCGGCGGAACTGCTCGAAATAGGAATTGATCCAGGAAAACCAGTAAGCCTGCAGCACATATCGTTGGCCAAAGTCCGATTCAGGCAGGATCTGGAAATTCAGGTTGCCGTGCCGGAAAGTGGCGTGATGCTTGAGGCCATCGGCATAGACCGCATCGGTTTCCTTCTTCAGCCGGATCATCTCGTCGCCGTCGACGAATTGTCGAACGACCGCATATCCTTCCTCGCGGTACTGCTCCACCGCTTCGCGTGCCTGCCTGTCCGTCAGCATATCCGTGACAACCCCCGTCTGTGATCTGTGTCGATCGTAACAAACGGGTTGCCGGCGATAAGCCGTGGATTTTGGCATCGACTTTCCCGATTATCGGGAAATTGAGCGGGGCCTCAAAGGTGCATTGGCCGCAACCGGCTGATCAGATACGTGCTGCGCCGGCAGGCCCTAAAAATAGGTTCGCGGCGCGACAAGGTTCTTCTGCTGGCGAACATAAAAACAATAGAAGCCGAACGCCGCGGCAAACCACATGAAGGCCTCACCCATGGCCAGCCGGTTGTTGGAATTGGTAAGGATGCTGAGGGCGAAGAAAACCAGTGTGGAGATGTAACAGGACCATGCGGCCGGAGCGACAAGCTTGGCTCGCATGGCCAGCAGAACCTGCCTGGCCGACCAGGTGTAGAGAAAGGCAAAGAACGCCAGTCCGACCACACCATAGCGCACGACAATTTCCAGATAACCATTGTGGAAGACGTTTAAGATCATGGGATGATAGGTTCTGTTCTCCCACTCGGTCAGCCAGCTGGAACTGGCTCCGAAGATCGGGTGGCGTTTCCAGATATCGATCGCATCCGCCCACAGCATCAGCCTTTCCTTGGCTGCAAGCGGAACCGCATCGCTCGCGATGGCGCGGTCGAATGCGGGAAGGACGCCATGCCTGAACACATCCGGAACCAGGGTTTTGACGAAGGTCATGGTGTCGCCGGCGGTGGACGAGAAGATGTTGTGTGTTGCGACAATGCCGGCCGCCACGATCGCCAGCACGCCACCCGAAACCAACAGTTCGCGGCGATGGCCTCTCGCCAGGGTCATGACCGTCAACAGGAGCAGCGCAAGCGCAAGCGCAAGCCACACGCCCTTTGACCGCATCTCGATGATATTGACGACGGCAAGCAGCAGGACGGCTGTCGACAGCGCCCAATAAAGGTTCTTGGTTGCTTTCCCGAGGTCCGTTCTCTGGGCCGTGTAAGCCATGAATTGCAGCGTGCAGAGGAAGATGAAACCGGCCGCCACCGACGCGTGGATGGGATTGTTGAAAAGCCACGGGGCCGGTTGGATATCCTGAAACATGTTCGAACAGGCGGTGTCCGCCGCCAGGAAGACAAGACTGAGGATCATGAACCAGAGGACCAGCCGTGCGGGCTGCCTGACAAACAGCAGAAAGGCGAATCCGGTCGTCGCATAGAACAGCGGAAACATGTAAATGCCTTCGGCGCCACCCAACTGGTGGGTGCCGAAATAGACGATCGCCAGTCGGATGAAGACATAGAGCGACCAGCCCAGACACAGGAAGCCGACCCAACCGATCAGTGGTTTGCTGTAGGTCCACAAATCCACCCTGAACCAGCGGATGACCGCGACCAGGGCCAGCGCCAGGCCCGCATAGCGGTAGGTGTCTGCCTCGCGCCACACCGCGGAAACCATGGCGAGAACGGCGAGTGCCGCAAGCAACAGAAGCAAGGTGTGGCGCGGCGCGTTGTCCTTGGCATAGTCCAGGGTATCTCGCGGCAAAGGGGGCCGCAGCAGGACGTGATGCAGGCGGCGCAGCTCGTCACTGGCCCGCAACACCCCGGCACGTAGCCGGCTCGGCCCCCCCAACCTTGCGGATTTGTAGCTTCCCGAGGGACCGGCTATGCCGGAGATCTCGCTGCTGGCGGCGAAGCCAAGCACGTTTTGGCGGGCCGAATAGACCTTCAGACCGGTATCCCAAAAGCGTTCGAGCGCGACGTCCCATGGCATTTTCATGACGGCGAGCGCCGACAACAGACCCTGCGCGCCCTCCCGCGTCACCAGATAGGCGGCGGCCGAGCCTTGCGGGCCATGCAGCGCACGACCGATCTCGTCGCCTTCCGCCGTCTCGACGGCGCGCATGAAGAAGCTGATGCGATGGTTGATCAGTTTGATGACGTCGAAATCCGGCACCGCCGCGATGACGGCCTCGATGCGCCGCATGGTGTCTTCGCTGAAGAGGACGTCGTCCTCGACGATCAGGCCATGGGCGCTGCCACCGGCCACGAACGTTTCCAGCGCCTGGATATGGCTGCGGTAACAGGCATATTCGCCGGAAAGGATGTCGCGCCCGCTCAGCTTGCGTGCGGCTGGCAGATCGATCTCCGTCCAGGCCTCTTTGGCAAGCGCATGGCCGTCGACGGCGGCAATGCGCTGCAAGGTCAGGCCTGCCGCTTCGGCGCTGGCGAGCAATTCGCTCCAGCGCTGGGTCTCGCGATCGAGGTTGATGGCGAAGATAGGAAGGTTCATTGAAGTTCCATGTTGAGCCGCCACCCACCCGGCCGACCTATGTATGGAAAGAAGGAGATGTTCAAGGCGACACTATCCAGATCATGTGCAAGACCTGAATTTGCCGCGACGGCTTTGGCTCATCTGAATTTATGACACAATCGAACTGTTAGCCGATCGGCTTCATGGAAGATCGCAAAGGTACTCTCGGTCCTAAGTGTCCGGAACGGACCTGAGCGGGATGGCTGGGGCGCCAGGATTCGAACCTGGGAATGTCGGTACCAAAAACCGATGCCTTACCACTTGGCGACGCCCCAATTGCCGTCAGAGTCGCTTGTGCGGCGCGTTATTAGCAGAGCAGCCAAAAAGCACAATGCCCCATGAATGGTGGTGAGAACGCCTGTTTGGGCAGCAAAAGCAACGCCACCAGACGGCACCAGCTGGCTATTCGGACCACACCGCCATCTCGTTGCCGGCCGGATCGGCAAAGTGGAAACGGCGGCCGCCAGGGAACGCGAAGATCGGTTTGACGACCGTGCCGCCGGCGTTTTCGACAGCCTCGAGGGTCGCCTCCAGATCCCTGCTGTACAGCACCGGCAGCGGCTTCGATGGCGCTTCGGCGGCGTCGGCCTGAAAACCCCCGTCCAGGCCTTCGGCAAAGGCCGAATAGGTCGGCCCATAGTCAGTGAACGACCAGGCAAAGGCGGAACTGTAGAAGGCCTTCAGCCGGTCCAGCGTTCCGCCCGTAGCCGGCATTTCCAGATAGTCGAGTTTTCCGGACAGTTTCATAGCCACCTCTTTGTTCACTGTATGTTCTACTCCAGAATCCCCGGCATAGCAAACCTTTTTGCCGCATCCTGAGGCACGGCTTTGCTTAATCGATTGTAGTGGCCGGGCGGCTTTGCCGACGCCTTGCCTTTCGCACTGCAGCATCATATCGCTCCAAGGGCGGACCGGCGGAACTTTCCGTTTCGCCAATCTTTCCAATCTCCTGCAACCGGAGAGCGATGCATGACCAAATGGGTTTTCACCTTTGGCGATGGTGCGGCGGAGGGCCGTGCCAGCGACAAGAATCTCCTGGGCGGCAAAGGCGCCAACCTAGCCGAGATGTGCAGCCTGGGGCTGCCGGTGCCGCCGGGCTTCACCATCACCACGGAGGTCTGCAACGCCTACTACGCCAACGGCCGTATTTATCCGGCCGGGTTGGAAGCCGATGTCGCGGTCGCGCTCGATCACATCGGCCGGCTGACCGGTCGTCGGTTCGGCGACCCGTCGAAACTGCTGCTGGTGTCGGTGCGTTCTGGCGCTCGCGCCTCGATGCCCGGCATGATGGACACCGTCCTCAATCTCGGCCTGAACGACGAGACGGTCGAGGCGCTGGCCGCCGATTCCGGCGATGCGCGCTTTGCCTATGACAGCTACCGCCGCTTCATCCAGATGTATTCCGATGTCGTCATGGGTCTCGACCACGAAGTGTTCGAGGAAATCCTGGAGGACCAGAAGGGCGGGCTCGGGCACGAGCTCGACACCGAACTGACGGCGCTCGAATGGCAGGGCGTCATCGCGCTCTACAAGGCCAAAGTCGAGGAAGAGCTTGGCAGGCCGTTTCCGCAGGATCCGCATGAGCAGCTCTGGGGCGCGATATCAGCCGTGTTCTCGAGCTGGATGAACAACCGCGCCATCACCTATCGCCGCCTGCACGATATTCCCGAAAGCTGGGGCACGGCGGTCAACGTCCAGGCCATGGTGTTCGGCAATATGGGCGAAACCTCGGCCACCGGCGTTGCCTTCACGCGCAACCCATCGACCGGCGAAAAGATGCTCTATGGCGAGTTCCTGGTGAACGCGCAGGGCGAGGACGTCGTTGCCGGCATCCGCACGCCGCAGAACATCACCGAAGCGGCGCGTATCGCAGCAGGCTCGGACAAGCCGTCGCTGCAGAAGCTGATGCCTGACGCGTTCCAGTCCTTCGTCACCATCTCCGATAGTCTGGAGAAGCACTACCGCGACATGCAGGATCTCGAATTCACCATCGAGCGCGGCAAATTGTGGATGCTGCAGACCCGCTCCGGCAAGCGCACCGCCAAGGCGGCGCTGAAAATTGCCGTCGAGATGGCGCGCGACAGGCTCATCACGAAAGAGGAAGCCGTTGCCCGTATCGACCCGGCCTCGCTCGACCAGTTGCTGCATCCCACCATCGACCCCAAGGCCGCGCGCGACGTCATCGGCATCGGACTGCCGGCCTCGCCCGGTGCCGCTACCGGCGAGATCGTCTTTTCCTCAGCTGACGCCGAGGACTTGAAGACACAAGGGCGCAAGGCGATCCTAGTGCGCATCGAGACCAGTCCCGAAGACATCCACGGCATGCATGCGGCGGAAGGCATCCTGACCACGCGCGGCGGCATGACCAGCCACGCCGCGGTGGTGGCGCGCGGCATGGGCAAGCCTTGCGTCTCGGGTGCCGGCTCGCTGCGCGTCGACTATAGGGCCGGCACGCTGCTCTCGATGGGGCAGACCTTCCGCAAAGGCGACATCATCACCATCGATGGCGGCAACGGCCAGGTGCTGAAGGGCGCGGTTGCCATGCTGCAGCCTGAACTGTCAGGCGATTTTGCCGCCATCATGGAATGGGCGGACGCGGTGCGGCGCATGAAGGTGCGCACCAATGCCGAAACACCGCTCGATGCGCGCATGGCGCGCTCCTTCGGCGCCGAAGGCATCGGGCTTTGCCGCACGGAGCACATGTTCTTCGACGGCGACCGCATCGTCGCCATGCGCGAGATGATCCTGGCCGACACCGAAAAGGACCGGCGCGCCGCACTCGCCAAGCTTCTGCCCATGCAGCGCTCGGATTTCCTCGAACTGTTCGAGATCATGGCCGGCCTGCCGGTGACGATCCGACTGCTCGATCCGCCGCTGCACGAATTCCTCCCCAAGACCGAGGCTGAAATCGCCGAGGTCGCCGCCGCCATGAACGTGTCGCCCGACAAGCTCAGGCAGCGCACCGAGGCACTGCACGAGTTCAACCCGATGCTCGGCCATCGTGGCTGCCGCCTGGCCGTCTCCTACCCCGAGATCGCCGAGATGCAGGCACGGGCCATTTTCGAGGCGGCCGTGGAGGCCGGCAGGAAGGCCGGCGCCCTGGTGGTCCCCGAGATCATGGTGCCGCTCGTCGGCCTGGTGAAGGAACTCGACTACGTCAAGGCGCGCATCGATGCGGTTGCCAAGAGCGTCATGGAGGAAACCGGGGTCAAGATCGACTATCTCACTGGCACGATGATCGAGCTTCCCCGCGCCGCCATCCGCGCGCATGTCATTGCAGAATCAGCCGAATTCTTCTCCTTCGGCACCAACGACCTGACCCAGACGACCTTCGGCATCTCGCGCGACGATGCGGCCTCGTTCCTGGAAACCTACCGCCAGAAGGGCATTATCGATCAGGACCCGTTCGTCTCGCTCGACATCGAGGGCGTCGGCGAACTGGTGCGCATGGCCGCGCAAAAGGGCAAGGCGACGCGGCCCGACATCAAGCTCGGCATCTGCGGCGAACATGGCGGCGATCCGGCCTCGATCCGCTTTTGCGAAGAGGTCGGCCTCGACTACGTGTCCTGTTCGCCCTATCGCGTGCCGATCGCCAGGCTGGCGGCAGCGCAGGCAGCGGTGCTGGTTGCGAAAACAGGCCGCGGATAGGATCCATCCAGCTTACCGTTTTGTAAGACAATTCACGCGAACGTGCTGGCCGCGCCGCGTAATCTCGACATTGTTCCTGCCCAATTTGCGGCCATCCGCAAATTGCTCCCGGAAACAGATGCTGCAGATCTCTCCCGCGCCGCTCCGCTCGATCCTGGTCATTCAAACCAAGTTCATAGGAGATCTCGTCCTCGCCTCGGCGCTCGCCAAGAACCTGCGGCTCGAATTCCCCGGCGCCAGCATCGTCTTTCTGTGCGAGGCCCGCTTCGAGAGCTTCGTGATCGCCCATGGTATCGCTTCCGAGGTGGTCGCATTCAGGCGCGACCGCATGCGCGGCACGCCCTTGGAGCGCGGGAAGGAGCTCTACGCCATGGTGCGGGCGTTGCGCCGCTTCCGCTTCGACCTGACCATCGACCTGACCGATTCGAAGACGTCGCGCATCCTCACCGGGCTCGTCCACGCAAAGACCCGTGTCGGATACAATCCCTCCGAAAGACCCTTGCGTATGCTGGAGCGGCAGCCCGCCAACGTCCTTGCCAAGCCCTACGGCTTTGATGGCCAGCATTTCCTGTACCGCTACCTCTCGCCGCTCGAAGCGCTCGGCATTGAACTTCGCACGGTGATTCCGAACCTTCAGCCGCTGCCATTGGAGATGGCGAAAGCATTGGCGCTCCTGGATAAACACCATCTGCGGCCAAATGCCTTCATCGCCGTGCATGCGGGTGCAAGCTTCGAGGGGCGACGTTGGCAGCCGGAGCGGTTTGCAGCAGCGATCGTCGAGATTGCCGGCGAGACCGGCCTGGACGTCGTCCTGGTGGGCGGCCCGGACGAGCGCGAGATCGCCGAACGCATCGTCGCCAGGACCGCGCCGCCGGTCGTCAATCTCGTCGGTGACCTGTCGCTTGAAAGCCTGCTGGCGGTGCTGAAACAGGCCCGGCTGTTTCTCGGCAATGAGAGCGGCCCGATGCACATGGCGGCAGCCACTGGGACCCCGGTTGTCGGGCTGTTCGGTCTGACGGAGCCGTCGCGCTGGGGTCCCGTCGGCGTGCCCAGCATCTCGCTCCAGCCGCCGATGCCTTGCGCCTGCATGGCCGAGGACCTTTGCCGCGCGCCGGATCCCAGCAAGGCATGCTGCGTCTGGGGCCTGGAAGTCAAGCCGGTGGTCGACGCGGTGCGCGAGGTTCTTTCGCGCACCGAAATGCAGCTGGAATGCGTCATCTGAGATCATGGGTCGCATGCACGACTCTCGACGCGGTGGAATGACCCCTTCGCCACAGGCACGGTCACATTGTCGCGTGGAGCGCTTTTCTGCTATGCATCATCCTGATTTCCGCCTTCATGCGGGTCTTTGGGATGCCTGCTTGAAATGACGGGTCAGGAAATCGGTTTGATGCGCCTGCTGCAAAAAAATCTCTGGATGATCGCCATGTCGTTGGCGATGGCATCCGCCGGCCATGCCGCGCCGCTCGTCGAGCCGACGCTGCACATCAGGCCGCAGGCGAGCGGCGCCGGCCGTGTGGCACTCACGCTCGATGCCTGCGGCGGACAGACCGACAGCCGGATCCTTTCGGCGCTGGTGGACAACAAGATCCCCGCCACCATTTTCGTGACCGGCATCTGGCTGAAGCGAAACGCCGCCGCCGTCGAGATCATGCGGGCGCATCCCGATCTGTTCGAACTGGAAAATCACGGCGGTCACCACATCCCGGCGGTCGACACGCCGCGGAAAATCTACGGCATCCGCAGCGCCGGCAGCCCGGATGCGGTGCTGGCCGAGGTCGAATCGGGGGCCGCCGCTCTTGCCGGGACCGGCGAGCCGGCGCCGAAATGGTTTCGTGGCGCAACCGCCGAATACAGCCCGTCGGCAATCGCCATGATCCGCAAGCTTGGCTTCAAGGTCGCGGGATTCTCGATAAACGGCGACGGCGGCTCCTTGCTCGGCGCCAAGGAAACCGCGCGGCGCATCGCGGCGGCCAAGGACGGCGACGTCATTATCTCGCATATCAACCAGCCGACCCATGCGGCAGGCGAAGGCGTGGTGCAGGGGCTGCTGGCGCTCAAGGCCAAGGGCTTGACCTTTGTGCGGCTCGACGATGCCGAGGGCATCGGCAATAACGGCACCACGGAGTGAGTGGCCAGCCGAGCGTATCCCGCTTCGGCGTTGGCTCAGTCCGGTTTGGCTTCGATCGTGACCTTGCTGGCGTAGAATGCGCCGTGGTTGCCGATTTCAGCCATCTCGTCGAAAGGCCGTTCATAGGCCCACATGGCGTTCTGGCCGGTCTCGCCGGCAGGCAGCACGCTCCAATAGCTTGCATCGCCCTTGTAGGGGCAATGGGTCGAGTGGTCGGTGCGGCCAAGCTTGCCGAAATCGATGTCGGCGAACGGAATGTAGAAGGCCGCCGGATAGGGAGCTTCGGTCAGCACCTTGGCCTTCGCTGTTGAAGCGATGACCACGTCTCCGGCGCGCACGGTAACGGTGCCGGCATAGGGCTCGATGGTGATGATTTTGTCCGGGTTGCGTTGGAAACCGGGTGCGGGGTTGGCGATCTGATCCATGCGGCGGCTCTCCTTGCGTCGACTTTGAGATGTGTCGCGCAAACGCATTGTTCAAGGCCTGCCGTCGCCATGCAACACGCAAACACCTGCCCAGGCCGGCACTGCCGGATCGCGCCTCCGAATATCCTCGATACTTGTCGTCAGCTGTCAGGCAGCGGCCTTGAACACGTCCATGAGACCCGCATAGGCGGCAGCAATACCGGCGACCGGGTTGCTGCTTCTCGATACGGTCTCGACCTTCAGGGAACCACCGCCGGTCGGCAAGGTGAGCAGCAGGAACTGGCGGTTTCCGCCATCGCCGACTGACGCGGCTGCGACGTGCTGGTCCTCGCCCTGGTTCTGGACGCACATCTTGAACAGCAACGTGCCGCCGACCGCTTCCAGCGCGCCGCCGACAACTTCAACAAATTCATCTTCGGAAACAGTCTTTGTGTCCGGCACCAGATCGGCCAGACTTTCGGCAAGCGTACTCTCGAGAGCCTTGTCGTCGAGCTGCGCGTCCATGCGAACCTCTTTCAGTCGCCAATCGCACCCCTTTGCCCGTTAACGAAGCTTAACGCCGACGATGGCCGGATTGTGGCGGTTGTTCCCAATGCAGTGCTCGGCCGTATTGGCGGCTGGACAATCCGTCGGTTCGCTCCACAATGGGACAAAAAGCACAACGCAAAAGCGTGAGGGAGGACCGAATGCTGGGACTGATGCAGGAATGGCCGCTGCTTTGCCATAAGCTCATCGACAATGCCGAGCGGCAGCATGGCATGCGCGAGATCGTGTCACGCTCGATCGAAGGGCCGATCGTGCGCACCACCTACGCCGACATCCATCGTCGCGCCCTGAAGGTCGCCCAGCGGCTGGAGCGCGACGGCTATGGGTTGGGCGACCGCATCGCGACGCTGGCCTGGAACACCGCCCGCCACATCGAGGCCTGGTACGGCATCATGGGCATCGGCGCCATCTACCACACGCTCAATCCGCGGCTGTTTCCCGAGCAGATCGTCTGGATCATGAACCATGCCGAGGACAAGGCAGTCTTCGTCGACCTGACTTTCGTGCCGCTGCTCGAGAAGATCGCCGGCGCCGTCAAGTCGCTGAAACAGGTGATCGTGCTGACCGACAAGGCACACATGCCGCAGACGACGTTGCCCAATGTGGTCGCCTATGAAGAGTGGCTTGACGAGGCGGATGGCGACTTCGCCTGGAAGACCTTCGACGAAAGCACCGCCGCAGGCATGTGTTACACCTCCGGGACCACGGGCGATCCCAAGGGCGTCGTCTACAGCCACCGTTCGAACGTGCTGCACGCCATGATCGCCGCCATGCCCGACGCCATGGGGTTGTCGTCGCGCGACACGATCCTGCCTGTCGTGCCGATGTTTCACGCCAATGCCTGGGGCCTTGGCCAGAGCGGGCCGATGATCGGCGCCAAGCTGGTCATGCCCGGCTGCAAGATGGACGGCGCCTCGATCTATGAACTGCTCGATACCGAGAAGGTGACCTTCAGTGCGGCCGTGCCGACCGTCTGGATGATGCTGCTGCAGCATCTGGAGGAGACCGGCAAGAAGCTTCCCTATCTCAATAAGGTCGTCATCGGCGGCTCGTCCTGCCCGCGCGCGATCATGACGAAGTTTCAGCAGAACTACGATGTCCAGGTCATCCATGCCTGGGGCATGACCGAAATGTCGCCGCTCGGCACGCTGTGCACCCTGAAGCCGGACTATGCTGGTCTTGAGGGCGAAGCCCGGCTCGATGTCCAGCAGAAACAGGGCTATCCGCCGTTCGGCGTCGAAATGAAGGTGACCGACGACGACAACAATGCGCAACCCTGGGACGGCAAGACATTTGGCCGCCTGAAAGTGCGTGGGCCGGCCGTTGCCCGTGCCTATTATGGCGGCGCCGGCGTGGAGCAGTTCGACGGGGACGGCTGGTTCGATACCGGCGACGTCGCCCACATCGACGCGGGCGGCTATATGCAGATCACCGATCGTGCCAAGGACGTCATCAAGTCCGGCGGCGAATGGATTTCGACCATCGACCTCGAGAACCTGGCTGTCGGTCACCCCGATGTCGCCGAGGCGGCAGCCATCGGCGTCCACCATTCGAAATGGGGCGAACGGCCGCTGCTGGTCGTCGTCCGCAAACCGGGCAAGGAACCGAGCAAGGCTGATATTCTCGACTTCATGGACGGCAAGGTGGCCAAATGGTGGATGCCGGACGATGTCGCCTTCGTCGGTGAAATTCCGCACACCGCCACCGGCAAGATCCAGAAGATCACCTTGCGCCAGCAGTTCAAGGATTATCGCCTGCCGACGGATTGACGCGATGTCGCATGTTTCGGCTTCATGGCATCGCAAAAAGGTTCTAAGTCTCCGTTCGGGTTGGGGTGGTGCGGCAATCGATGGCAAGTATTCCTGAACGGCAAACGTCGAGGGCGGCCGGATGGTCGCGGCGCACGGCCGCTTTTTCGTTGGTGCTGCTGCTGACGGTCTTTGTCGGCCATCGCTTCGATCTCGTCGAAACACCTGTCTTTCTGTGGGTGCTCGGCATTGTCGCGCTGCTGGCGGCGATGGCGCTGTTGTTTGCCGGGTTTGCCTTTTCGCGGCTCTGGAATTTCGGCGACCGCGGCGGTCGCGACCTGACGGTCGGCGCGCTGCTGGCGCTGCTGGTGCTCGCACCCTACGGCGTCGCCGCCTACTGGGCGACGATCTATCCGCCGCTCAGGGACATCTCGACGGATTTCGACGAACCGCCGGCGCTCGACGTGAGCGACCGCAAGAAGGATATGAACGTGCTTGCGCCGTCGACGCCTGGGGAACAGCGGCTGCAGACCGATAGCTATCCGCTGGTCAGCGCACGCAGCTACGACCTGCCGTTCGAGACTGTCGTCAATGCCGTCGAAACCGTACTCGACCGGCGCGACTGGGATCTATCGGAACCCTATCCTGATCTCGCCGGGCAAAGCGAGGTGACCATCACCGCCGTCGCCAAGGGCTTCGTGATCGGCCTTCCCGCCGATGTGGCGATCCGCGTGACGGACGATGGCGATACGGTCATCGTCGACATGCGGTCGGCGTCCCGCTACGGTCGCTACGACCTTGGCGACAATGCCGCGCGTATTGTCGATTTCCTTGCCGAGCTCGACCAGGAAGTCGCCGGTCAGGTTGGCGCCGCGCCGGCCGAGTGAGGCACGGGCACTTGGCAGTGGGCTGCGTTGCCTATCCGGCCGGCGTGAAAATGCCGTCGATGGCCGGTGCGGCATCGGTCACAACCAGACCGCGCGCCGTCAGATCCTCGAGATGGGCAAGCACCGACAATCCGGCGGCGCCATGCAGCCGCGGATCGGTATCCCTGTAGATCGCCCTGACCATGTCGGGAATCGTCCGGTCGCCTTCTCTGACCCGCTCCAGGATGGCTCGCTCGCGCATCTTGCGGTGCGTCTTCAGCCCGCGCATGAAAGCGCGCGGTGCCGTCACCGGCCCGCCATGTCCGGGCAGCAGCAAGCGGTCCTCGCGGTCGATTAGACGGTCCAGCGAGGCCATGTAATCGGCCATCGCTCCATCCGGCGGGGCGACGATGGAGGTTGCCCAGGCCATGACATGATCGGCCGAAAACAGGATGCCGGTTCCTTCCAGCGCGAATGCCGCATGATTGGCGGTGTGGCCCGGGGTCAGAACCGTCCTGATCGACCAGCCGTCGCCATCGACCGCCTCGCCGTCGGAAAGGGCGATGTCGGGAACGAAAGCCATGTCTGCACTGGCGTCGAGCGCATTGGTCTCGCCGATGTGCAGGGCTCTTGCCGGCCGGTGCGGCCCCTCGGCCAGCACGATGGCGCCGGTGCGCTCTTTCAGCCGGGCCGCCAGCGGGGAGTGGTCGCGATGCGTATGGCTGACGAAGATATGGCTGACTGGCCGGCCTGCGATCACTTCGAGCAGGGTCCGCAGATGCGCCTCGTCATGCGGCCCCGGATCGATCACCGCCAGCGTATCGCGGCCAATTATGTAGCTGTTGGTGCCGTGAAAGGTGAAAGGGCTTGGATTGCGGGCCGTGATGCGCTGGACATCGGGCGCGACGCTCACCCCCTGGCCATAGAGGGGGTCGAAGCCGGTCTCGAACTTCAGTGCCATGCATCGGTGCCTTGTTTGGGGAAACGGCAAAACCGATTGCCGCATAACACGCAAGCCAATATAGGAGGATGTGAGGCCGCGAACATCTGGTAGCGGCAATCGGATTGGGGAAATACCATGGCAATTGCAACTACGATGCGTCCGCTTGTTTCTCTGGCTCTGCCGCAAAGCGGCGCGGCGCGGCTGGCAACGCAGCTTTTCCTGGCCATCGCCGGAACGCTTGTGCTGACACTGTCGGCCAAGACCAAGGTGATGCTCGGGCCGGTCGACATTTCGATGCAGACGCTGGCCGTGCTGCTGATTGCCGCCGCTTTCGGCATGCGTCTCGGCGTCGCCACCCTGCTGCTCTACATGGCCGAGGGCGCCATGGGCTTCCCCGTCTTCCAGAGCACGCCTGAAAAGGGTCTCGGCATTGCCTACATGCTCGGCTCGACCGGCGGCTATCTCGCCGGCTTCGTGGTCATGGCGGCCATTGTCGGCTGGGCGGCGGATCGCGGCTGGGACCGCCATCCGATCAAGCTTTTCAACGCCATGCTGGTTGGCGAAGTCGTCATGATGGCGATGGGCTTTGCCTGGCTGGCGCTGCTCATCGGTCCGGAAAAGTCGTGGCAGTTCGGCGTCGTGCCGTTCATCGTCGGCGACCTGATCAAGGTGGCTCTCGCGGCAAGCCTGGTGCCGGCCGTCTGGACGCTGCTCAAGCGCGGCTGAAGCCCGAGCAGACCAGCGGCTTGAGCAATCAAGCCTTGGCTGGCGTGGGGTGATTGGCGGATTTCAGCGTGGCGTCTGCCAAGTAATCACACTTAGGTTTCTGGAAACAGCTTCGGAAACAGTGAATCCAATGCGTTGGCCGGAAAGCGTATCGACACCGGACCTTTGGGTGTTTCCGACGCCAACAGACCGAGCGCGATCACCTCATTGAACACGCGACGCGCCGTGCGTTCGGGTAGTCCGCTAATGCGAGACGCTTCGCCGCGTTCAAATTCGCCGCGCATTAGCGCTTCCTCCAGGAGGCGGGCGGCTTCGGGTTTGAGGCCACTGCGCTCGACGTAGCGACGCAGCCGCTTCGCGAGCGTGTCGAGATCGAACAAGCCGGTCATAAAGTTCACCTGATCGATGCACACCTGCATGAACCATAGCGTAAAGTCGCCGAGTGCGCGCTCGGAGAGGTTGCCCCGTCCGTCGAGATCACCCTGGCGGGGCATATCGGCATGATCCATCATGCGCTTGTAGTCCGTGCGGCTTTTCACGCCGCGCGCTAGACCGCGTGAGATCGACCACAGCCCGTGCGCGGCGATCCCAGCCTCATGGGCCATGGCGTGGCTCATCAAACGGCTGACGCGGCCATTGCCGTCGGGGAACGGGTGAATGTAGTTGAAACGCTTTCTTCCATGTCTGGCCGATCTTGGCTTCTGCTAAATACGTAATTATAAAGATATATTTCGAATTTGCCCGGATGTTTGGCCGATCTTATGGCCGATGATCGGTACCCTCCGCCGGCCATACGCATCTGATTAGGTTGCCGTCCCGACGACACCAACATACAGCTGCTTCGGAACGCAATATCTCCGCTCTCTAGATCGATCTGTCTCGGCTCCCAGGCGACTTGCCAAGGGGTTGATCGCCGAAGCGGTGCTGGAAATTACATCGCATTATTGGCCCTATCGTTCGGCGTTGGTGCGTTGCAGACGGTATCTTTTCAATCGCATAAAGCAATGCTGTTGATCAAAAGTTCCCGCACTGTTGATCCGAGAAATAGATGCTTGCTGGAGCAGCCGCGCTGTCGTAGCTCTTGGTCGTTGGCAGTCGGATTCTGGTGATGGGGGTGGCCTTTGAGGAAAATGTCCGGACCTGAGGAATGAAGGACATTGACGTCGTTATCGTGGCCGTCGGCCACAGGCAGTTCCGCGCTCTGGGCGTCGACGGCCTGCAGGCTCTTTGCAAGACCCCCGGCGTCATTTACGACATCAAGGGTCTGTTTCCCAGGCATGTCACGGATGGGCGCTTCTGATGAAGGTTCTGGTCACCGGCGCGGCCGGCTTCATAGGGTATCACGTAGCCAAGCGGCTGCTGGAGCGCGGTGACGAGGTCGTCGGCATCGACAACGTCAACGACTACTACGATCCGGAAATCAAGGAGGCGAGACTGCGGCTCCTGGACGAGGCGAGCCGCAAGACCAATGCCGGCTACCATTTCATCCGCGGCAATCTCGCCGACAAGAGCGTGGTCGACGCCTGCTTTGCCGACCACGCATTCGACCGGGTGATCCATCTCGCCGCCCAGGCAGGGGTTCGCTACAGCCTGGAAAACCCGCACGCCTATGTCGAAAGCAACATCATCGCCTACACCAACATGCTGGAGGCCTGCCGCAACAGCGCCGTCGCGCACCTGACCTATGCCAGCACCTCGAGTGTCTACGGCGCCAACACCGACATGCCGTTTTCCGAGCATCGTCCGGCCGACCACCCGCTGCAGTTCTACGCCGCGACCAAGCGCGCCAACGAGCTGATGGCGCACAGCTACAGCCATCTGTTCGGGCTGCCGACGACCGGGCTTCGCTTCTTCACCGTCTATGGCCCCTGGGGGCGCCCGGACATGGCGCTGTTCCTGTTCACCAAAAACATCCTTGCTGGCGAGCCGATCAAACTGTTCAACAACGGCAACCACACGCGCGACTTCACCTATGTCGACGACATCGCCGAAGGCGTGATCCGTGCCAGCGACAGCCCGGCCACGGGCAATGCCGCCTGGGACTCCAGCCGTCCGGATCCGGCCACAAGCAGCGCCCCCTGGCGCATCTTCAACATCGGCAACAACAACCCGGTTAAGTTGACCGCCTATGTCGAGGCGCTGGAAAACGCGCTCGGCCGCAAAGCCATCGTCGAACTCTTGCCGCTGCAGCCCGGCGATGTGCCCGATACCTTCGCCGACACCTCGGCGCTGGAGCAGGCGGTCGGCTACCGCCCGACGACGACAGTGACCGAGGGCGTCGGGCGGTTCGTCGAGTGGTACAAGGCGTATTTTGCGCGGGCATAGCGGAAGACGCCGGGTTTCATGCTCAGATTTTAAATGGTGTCTCGTTGCCTTCGTCAAGCTCTAGCGGAACAGGCAGATAAGCATTGGCAATTAGCCAGTCGCTGACGATCGTTTTGATCAAATCGGACTTGGAAACTTCCATCTCCGCTGCGATTCCAAAAAGTAATTCGTCTGTTCTCGTGCCCAGATCGACACCGGCGACGTTTCTAAGCATCAGGGCGGCCCTACGAAGTACAATTTGAAGGTCGGCGCGGGATATGTCCGCTATCTGGTCGGCGGCGCTCTCAAGCTCTCCTGCAAAGATCAGGCGGCTCATTGAAGGTCACTCCAGCACAGGCGGAGTAGGATCGTACCCGATTGAAACTATCCCCGGATGCCGATGGGCGATGGCGAGTATCTGGGTCTCAAGCTCACAGTTGTAGGCCATGAGCGCCTTCACGGTCTCAAGAGGGCTGTCGTAGCGGGCGATCAGCTTCACCGCTTCAGAGTGCAGTTCGGATTTGGCTTCGGTGTCGAAGTGCATTGTGCCCATGGTGCCTACTCCTAACGCGTCGCGCGGCGCTGCGGGGTGAGTGCGTCAAGTCGTTCCTGAAGGTGCCCGTTGAGCACGATCATTTCCTTGAGCGCTTTCATCACATCACCCTTGTGGACTGCAATGAAATCCTCGGCGTGGGCCTGGAGGGCAGCCTCCTGGCGGCTGTTCAGTGTCACAATTCGATCCATGGCATTACTCCATACGCTGCATGGGCGTAGTGAACAAAAAGGGAACATAAATGTCAAGAGTGAATTGACTCGGCGAGGAACTCATTCCTATTTTTGGCTATGCCGGAACAGAGCAGACGACCGCGCCGCCTTGTCCAGACCCTGTGCCGAGCGCATGAGGTTGGTCAGCTAATCCGTGTCCGGTGCATCAACTGCAACATTACACGCCACTATCTCCCCGGGGACCTCGCCAAATTGGTGGGGGACATTCCGTTTTGGGACGTTGACCGGCACATGCGCTGCGAGCGCTGCAAACGCCGCGAGCTTGATGTGGACATTCTGCTGCCAAGCGCATCGGAGGGCATGAAGATACGCGTGAGGCGACTTGTTGAAATCCGCATGGTACGACGCGTGATCTGGAGGGATGAATAACTGGCGCTAACAGCCCAACATTTCAATCACGTGCCGCCGATTTGCTTAGCGCCGCTTACGACGAAAAAACATCACGACCAAGATTGTAAGAAAGATGGCAATCGCAAGGCCCGGTGCAACGTCCGAGAGTATCCGAAGGCCAGCCATCTAGAACAACGAGCCTTGGCTTGGCGGTACTGGTGCCTGCTCGGGAAACTTGATCTGTGTGGCAGGCTTCTCGACAATCACAAGAGCATCATCCGGCGCTGTGCGTTGTAGCCGCTTCGCTTCCGACCATGGCGCTGTCAGCCAAGTCTCTGTTTCCTCTTGCGTCCTCAGGATCACCGGCATAGCTTTTTCATGGATCGGCTTGATGAGGGCATTGGGCGCGGTCGTCATGAAACCGTAAAGCTCGAAATCGCCGGGGCCGTCCTTTACCTTGCGGACCCCATGCCATGGCGTCCAGAGGCCAGCGAAGAAGAATAACGGGCGGTCCTCATTGAGCGCGAACCAATAGTTCCGCTGAATGCCTGTCTCGCGGTCTTTATCGCCGGGAGTTGGGCTGGGCTCTGCGAAGCTTGTTACCGGCACCACGCAACGGTTCTCGACGCCGACATACTGTTGCCAATGGCTGTACTGCGGGTTGCGAATGTTGGTAGTGCCGTAGTCAGCCTTGCCCTTGACGCGCTCGGCCGGCGTCGGCATTCCCCACAGGAGATTGGCTAGCTCACGGCCTTCAGGGGCGTTACGCACCACTGGGCCGGGCTGGTTGGGATAGATGTCAACGGACGGTTCAAGGTTGCCTAGGATGTCCCGCAAAGTCCGGGTCCACTGGCGGACCGCCTCTTGTGACGTGGTGATGTTGTAGAGATTGCACATGCGGTGAATGTGCCTAGCAGCGAACCGATCAGCAAGCCCCAACGGGGATATCCTGTTGCGACTAGCCCCGGTAATAGATCACCGTAGGATCAAACCAGTGTACCCGTACCGACCAAAAGAGAGAAAGAGGGGCTCCAAACCGGAATTTCTCGACTGTTGGGCCACTGACCAGTCCTCCGTCGTTCTCGGTATTTAGCAAAGCGTTTCGCACGCAATCCCGTCACTATCGCGATCCAGCCTGCCGCCCCATGAGCAGTTGCTGAGATACCATTGGGCTTCAGCGCAAGAGCTTATCTGAGAGCATTTACGGCGAGGCTCGCACGAATAGCCTTGTGACTGAGCCTGACGGCCTATGATACCGAGAGGCTGATTGGCCGCGGGCTGCGTATCTTCGGCGTGCTCGGCGCGCCACGTCCATGGGTCTTCGAAGAAGCCTTTCCACAGGCCGAGCTTGGCAGCCTTGGCGACCGCTTGTTGGGATGCATAGCCGCCATGGCTGTATTTGGGCCAGTCGAGGGCCAGCCCATTCTTGACGAGCCAGGCCGCCACGTCGGCTCCGTCCGCCCGGTAGCAATTGCCAACGAAGCGTCCGTATTGATCCCAAGTGACAAACTCGCATCGTAAGGGCTTCGATTTAGCCATGAATTTTTCGAGGGAAGTTTTGGCCTGCCATCCACATGAATACCGAAAGTGCTTCGCATCCTCGCACTGTTGATCATACTCGGGTGCGTCGATGCCGTTGAACCGAACGCGCGTCCCATTGATCTCAATTGTATCGCCATCAACTGCCGATGCGCGGCCTTGAAGCACTTCCCCGTTGGTTTGCTGACTGGGTGCGGCCGGTTCCTCGACCTGCCGTGTAACGCTCTGGGTGAGATTGCTGGCCTCCGGTCTGATCTCAACGGTGGCCTTTGGATTTGGCGAGGTAATGCCCGGTCTCTGGTACGGAACGGGATAATAATACGCGGCCAACGCAATGACTGCGAGCCAGCCTAGCCCTCCTTTCCTTGTTCGAGACAACCTATTTTCCCTCGCACCCAATGCCGTCGCGATCACCATCGAGCCCGTTAGGATCAGAGCCTGTGATCTGCACCCCAGGGGCAACCACTGCATTGTTTCCGCTGCCGCCTGCACAGTCCAAATCAGCGCTACGGGCTCGGGTCGCACCTCGGTATCCGTTGAAGACTGCCACCGCGCGCGCTCCGTCGCCTTCAATACGCGTGTTTTGGCTATTCGGATTGAACGGATCGACAGTTTGCAAAAGCATATTTGAGCGGTTCGCATCGCCGGCAGCGAGCGTCACCGAGTCATAATTATTCAAATAGTCGGCAGTGCAGCCTGAGATGAACGCAACAACTGTTGCGGTCGAAAACCAACGCCAATTCATGAAGGTATCCCCCGACACCAAACCCATCATGCACCTTTTGAATTTTGTTGTCGAATCCACTCTCTAATCCGTTTGCCTTGTGACTGGGCGTTTCCCATACAAGGCGCCGGGAGTGCTTTATTGGGTAAGGTCGATTCTTGAGCTATTGGGTATTTTTGGGTATTTTTTTAGGTATGGCCATGAAGATCGGTTTCCTGCAAATCACCCCTGAAACCCTTGCTTTGGTCTCGGAGATCGACGAATTCAAAGGGGCCGTGTTCTGTTTTCAAATCGTGCCGCTGCCTGCCGCCCTGTTGAGCGGATTGCGGCCTGAGGTTCTACTTGCAAATCCGTGGCTGAGCGGTGAAACCGGGCTGCGTTTCGTCAGTGTCGGCGTGGGACGTACGATCGAGTGTCTGTTGTATTTCGTGGCGATGGCTGCATTCTTTCTGAGCGTCACCCGCTTGCGCCCAGATCAGGTCTACGGCCTTCTGCCCTTCTTTTTCATGGGTGTCATCTGTAACGGATTGGCTGCGGCGATCCAGTATTCACTCTCCGATACGGTTGCCATACAGGGTTTGTTGCCGTTCACGATCAATGCGGGACTGTTTGCCAACCAGAACCATTTTTCAGCTTTGCTCTTCGTCTCCATCCCCTTCGTTGTCTACTACGGCCTGTTTCGCGGGCACCTTCTGTCCGGGTCGCTCGGCTTGATAACGCTGCTGCTGTTGCTTCTGGCCGCCGGTTCGCGCGCCGGTATTCTGATAGGGCTGGCGATCACCATGGTATCAGTCGTCTTTCTGTCCGCGCGCTCGAGGCTGGGCGGGTATGGAATACCCGCTGTCTTCATCGGGCTTTCACTCTACACGATCGGGGGCGTGGACGAAGATCGATGCGGAAGTGGTTGACCCGGCCTTTGGACGGGCCGAATTTGCCCGCACGACGATCGCGGGAATTGAAGAGAACTGGGCGACGGGCGTCGGCTTTGGGAGTTTTCCGAAGGTCTATCAGATTTACGAAAAGGGAGAGATGATCTTCAAGCCCTACGTCAATCACGCCCACAATGATTATCTGGAATTGGCACTTGAAGGTGGCGCTCCTGTTGTCTTTCTGGTCGCAGCTTACGCGATATTGCTTTTTGCGTTTTCCGTTACGGCACGGCGAGATCCGCTGCAGAAAATGGCGTTTCTCTCAGTATCGTTTCTGCTCGTTCATTCTCTGGTCGATTATCCCTTGCGAACGGCGGCACTGGCGATGACCTTCGCCTATATGAATGGCGTTATCTTTCACAAGGGACTTGCTGAGCGGCTGAGCCAGAGAGGCGAGTCGACCGCCGCCCATGATGACAATCTGCTTGTTCCCGTCAGGCCGGCCCTGGCAAGACGATAGCAATGCGTCGCCTGAATTGGCCATGGATTGGCGCCGGATCGTGACCCAGTCATTTGACGAACGCCGAGATTGACAAGCCAGTGCATGGAACCTAAGCACGGGCGGCTAGGGCCGGGGGGTTCAGGCATGTCAAGGAGAGCTTCTTGAAAGGAATTATCCTTGCTGGAGGCAGTGGAACGCGTCTTTATCCACTAACATTAGCAGTCTCTAAGCAAATTCTGCCGATATACGACAAGCCGATGATCTATTATCCGCTGAGCGTTCTGATGCTCGCGGGTATCCGAGAGATTCTGATCATTTCGACGCCGCGTGACCTGCCGGTTTTTCGCGATCTGCTTGGCGATGGATCGGAGTTCGGGCTCGACCTGTCCTATGCCGAGCAGCCGCAGCCCAACGGGCTGGCGGAAGCCTTCATCATCGGCCGCAATTTTATCGGCAAGGACAACGTGTCGATGATCCTCGGCGACAACATCTATTTCGGCGATGGGCTGTCGCAGCTTTGCCGCGACGCTGCCTCGCGCGAAAAGGGCGCTTCGGTGTTCGCCTATCATGTCGAGGATCCCCAGCGTTATGGCGTGGTTTCCTTCGACAAGGCCACGGGAACGGCGCTGACGATCGAGGAAAAGCCGCAGGTGCCGAAATCCAACTGGGCGGTCACCGGTCTCTACTTCTATGACAACGATGTCGTCGACATCGCCCCTGCCATCCGTCCCTCGGCGCGCGGTGAGCTCGAGATCACGGCGGTCAACAACGTCTACCTTGAGCGCGGCCAGTTGCATGTGCATCGGTTGGGGCGCGGCTATGCCTGGCTCGACACCGGCACCCATGACAGCCTGCATGAGGCCTCGTCCTTCGTGCGCACCATCGAGCACCGCCAGGGCATCAAGGTCGCCTGTCCCGAAGAGATAGCCTTTGAACAGGGTTGGCTGACTGTGGACCAGGTTCTGCGTCGCGCCGATCACCTGGGCAAGAACGAATATGCCGCCTATCTGCGCCGGCGTGTCGTCGACCTGTCGGAGGCCTAGGTGCTGGAAGTCAGGCCCCTTGGCATCGATGGCGTTCTGGAAATCGTTCCGAAGCGACATGGCGACGCGCGCGGCTTCTTCGTCGAAACCTACAATGCCGAGCGCTTTTCGCAGGCCGGCATAGACTTGGCTTTCGTGCAGGACAATCATTCTTATTCCGCCGCGGCGGGCGTCTTGCGAGGGCTTCATTATCAGCTTGCGCCGCGCGCCCAGGACAAGCTGCTGCGCGTCATCCGGGGCAGCATTCTCGACGTTGCGGTCGACATTCGCCGCAGCTCCAAAACTTTCGGAAAATGGGTCGCTCTCGAAGTGTCGGCCGAAAAGGGCAACCAGATTCTGGTGCCGAAAGGCTTCGCGCACGGCTTCGTGACGCTCGTGCCCGACACCGAGGTCCTGTATAAGGTGACCGATACCTATTCGCAGGCGCATGACCGGTCGATCCGTTTCGACGATCCCGCCATCGGCATCGAATGGCCGTCATTGACCGGCGGGTTCCCGCTCTCGGACAAGGACCTGAAGGCGCCGCTGCTGGCTGCCGCCGAGGTGTTCGCCTGATGGGTTATTTGAGGACAGCGGCATGAATTTTCTGGTGACGGGCGGTGCTGGCTTTATCGGTTCGGCGGTATGCCGGCATCTATGCGCCAACCCGGCCTATCGGGTGACCAATCTCGACAAGCTGACCTATGCGGGAAACCTGGCCTCGCTGCGGCCGATCGAGAACGCACACAATTATCGCTTCGCGCAGGCCGATATCTGCGACGAAAGGGCCGTGCTCGACATCCTCCGGCGCGACGATATCGACATCGTCATGAACCTTGCCGCCGAGAGCCATGTCGACCGCTCGATCGATGGGCCGGGCACTTTTATCGAGACCAACATCGTCGGCACCTACAAGATGCTCAATGCCGCGCTGGAGTACTGGCGCGGCCTGCCCGAGGACAGGAAGAGCCATTTCCGCTTCCATCATGTCTCGACCGATGAGGTGTTTGGCGATCTTCCGTTCGATGGCGGCATGTTCGTCGAGGAAACGCCCTACGCGCCATCCTCGCCCTACTCCGCCTCGAAAGCGGCCTCGGACCATCTGGTGCGGGCCTGGCACGAAACCTATGGCCTGCCGGTCGTGCTTTCCAATTGCTCGAACAACTACGGACCCTATCACTTTCCCGAAAAGCTGATCCCGCTGGTCATCCTCAATGCGCTCGACGAAAAGCCGCTGCCGGTCTATGGCGCCGGCGCCAATGTGCGCGACTGGCTGTTCGTCGAGGATCACGCACGCGCGCTGGAACTTGTCGCGACCAGGGGACTGTCCGGCGAAAGCTACAATGTCGGCGGCAATTCCGAGCGGACGAACCTTGGCGTCGTCGAGACGATCTGCGAT
This sequence comes from Mesorhizobium sp. Primo-A, assembly GCF_003997175.1. NCBI lineage: Bacteria > Pseudomonadati > Pseudomonadota > Alphaproteobacteria > Hyphomicrobiales > Phyllobacteriaceae > Mesorhizobium > Mesorhizobium sp. Primo-A. The sequence continues at coordinate 200,828 of NZ_RZTG01000012.1, read as the reverse complement.
CTGCTCGACAGCAGGCGGCCGCGGGCAGGGGGCAAGAGCTATCGCGACCTGATTTCCTTCGTCACCGACCGCCCCGGTCACGATCGCCGCTATGCCATTGACGCCTCGAAGATAGGCCGGGACCTGGGCTGGACGCCCAATGAGAATTTCGACAGCGGCCTCGCCAAGACCGTCGACTGGTTTCTCGACAACAAATGGTGGTGGGGACCGATCCGCGAGCAGCGCTACGCCGGTGAACGGCTGGGCGAAGCACGCAAGGGGGCGGCGTGAGGCTGGTTGTCACCGGACGCGACGGGCAGGTCGCGGCAAGCCTCCTGGAGGCCGCCCAGGCGGCCGCCGGCGTTGAGGTCATCGCCATTGGCCGTCCGCAACTCGACCTTGCAAGACCCGACACGGTGATCGAAGCCATCGCGGCCGTGAAGCCGGATATCGTCGTGTCGGCTGCCGCCTACACGGCGGTGGATCAGGCCGAGGACGAGCCCGATCTGGCATTCGCGGTGAACGCCGTCGGCGCCGGCAAGGTGGCGCAAGCGGCGGCGCTGCTTGGCGTTCCCGTCATCCATCTATCGACCGACTATGTCTTCGACGGCACCGCCCATGGCGCCTATGTCGAGACCGACGCCACTGCACCGCGCAGCGTCTATGGCGCCTCCAAGCTTGCCGGCGAACAGGCGGTTGCATCGGCCAATCCGCGCCATCTGATCCTGCGCACGGCATGGGTCTACAGCCCGTTCGGCAAGAATTTCGTGAAAACCATGCTGCGGCTGGCCGCTGACCGCGACGAGATTTCGGTTGTGGCCGATCAGTGGGGAAATCCAACATCGGCACTTGATATCGCCGACGGCATCTTTCATATGGCGCGGCACCTCAAGGCGGACCTGAAGTTTGCGGAGTGGGGCGTCTACCATGTGGCGGGCGACGGCGACACAAATTGGGCCGAGTTTGCACAGCGCGTCTTCGTAACGAGTCTGGAAAGGGGCAGGCCGTACGCTGCGGTGCGCGGCATTTCGACGTCAGACTATCCGACGAAGGCGAAACGTCCTGCGAATTCACGCCTCAACTGCGGTAAAATGGCCGCTACGTTCGGCTGGCGGTGCAGATCTTGGTACACCGCGTGCGACGAGGTGGTTGAGCGGCTGACGGCCCGTTTGTAGGACCTTGCCAAAGTCATCTGATTGCAGTGTCAGGCCACGATGATACGAGCGGCAACCACACAGATCAATATCGACTCGCCTGGAGTACTTGCGAATGAAGGATGCCAACCACGGACCAGATGTCGTCGGGAAAAGCTACCTAGAGACGATCGCCGATATCCACTCGGCCCTAAGGCCGCGATCCTATTTCGAAGTTGGAGTCCAGTTTGGAAATACTCTTGAGCTGGCCAAGTGTGAAACGGTAGCGGTCGATCCCTACTTTGTCTGTGCAAAGAACATCATTGGCTCCAAGCCCCGCTGCTTTCTCTATCAGCAGACCAGCGACGATTTTTTCAAGAAAACGCGTCCGAGCAAGATTTTGGGCAAGCCTGTAGATTTGGCCTTTCTAGACGGCATGCATCTGTTCGAGTTCCTCCTGCGCGACTTCATCAACACCGAAAGAGAGTGCGCGGAAGGCTCAATCATTCTGCTGCACGACTGTCTCCCTCCCGGCTACAAGATGACCACCAGGGATATGAAAACGGCGATCGAACCTGCTGACAACAACTTTCCAGGGTGGTGGGCAGGTGACGTATGGAAGGTAGTTCCCACCCTGCTGAAGTATCGTCCCGATCTATCCGTGACTGTCACGGACTGCGCGCCGACCGGGTTGGTCGTCGTTACCAATCTCAACCCCGAGAGCACGGTTCTGCAGGACGCCTATGATGATATCTTGAAGACATTCAAAGCTGACAATCGGGACGAGTATGACGACTATTGGAAGTCGGTCAAAATCGTTCGTGAAACGGCGCTCAATATCGCGGCAAGGCACCGGCCGTTCGACGGATGCGGAAAGAGTTCCTGATATGGAAGCGATGGCCGAGCGGGTGACTGGGTTGGTCTCGTCTGCCCCCCGCGCGCCCGCTCCTATAAGTCGGAAGATCGCATCTTTTCGAAAGGCGACAGCCCAATTGACTCTGCGACGCTGTCAGCGCAAGTAGGTTTTCACTTTTCCGTTATCTGGATGTGATACCTGCATGATACCTGCTCTATTCCTTCATATTCAGAAGACCGCCGGGACGTCCATACTTGCAAAGGCATCCGAGCTGTATGGTCGAGAAAATTGCTGCATGCACGGCGATTATCTCAGCCGCACACCGGAACAACTCGAACCCTTGATGATGGTATCCGGCCATTTCGGTTTCGATTACGCTGAACGCTTCATGACGGGACGTTACAGCTTTACCTTCCTCCGGGATCCCGTTGAACGGCTGCTTTCATATTACAGCTACTGTCGTGGCGCGACGAGAGATGAGTATGAAATCAATACGTTGGCACATGACAACGATGCTGAAATGTTCTTTCGGGCAGGAGAGACGGCTGACTCCAAGTTCGCTTCGCACATGTGGAATCATCAAGCATGCCAACTGGCGTCGGGCTGGGGCGCCTCGTTGGTCGGCAAGAGCGATATCGAGCCAGGCGGGTTGCCGCCGGACGAGCTCCTCGATCGGGCCAAAGCCAACCTAGCTCGCTTCGATTACGTTGGGCTGGTGGAGAATTTCGAGGCCGACAACGCCGCAATCTTCGCCGCGCTTGGCGATACATCGTCGAACGTTTTCCGGATCAACGCAGCGCCGGTCCGAACGATGCGAGAAGAACTGCCGTCATCGACCCTGGACCTGTTGGCGACGTTGACCGAGATCGATCAGCAACTCTACGGCTGGGCGGTCCGATGGCGGGCGTCAGCGTATCAAACCCATAGAGATGGTACTGCGGCGGTTGCCGAATACGGGGCACGGCGTGCGTCACGCCGTGGCTAGCACGAAGCAGCGCTGGCTTCGAGGATGATCGAAGCGAACTTCTCTTTCGATGTGCCAGCCTGTCGATCCCGCCATAAACTCAATGTCGGCGACCTTATAATGATACGGGTCCGCGTCACCGTAAGTGGTTATGCCGCCTCTCGGATGTGAGATAGGCCGCCACAATGGCAGGCCATCATCACACACAAAAAAAGTCGCGAACAACCTACCGTCAGTCGCCATTGTCGGCCGAAGCTTCTCAAGGCAAGTTCGAATGAGGTTGATTGGCAGGTGCGTGAACAGCGACAAGGCCAAGGCGTAGTCGAACGTGGTACCCAATTTGCCAACGTCAAAATCACCGGTCACCAGCAGATTGGCCCGCGGCACTTTGTTGGCCAGTCCCAACGGCGCCAGTTCCCTGTCGTATCCGGCGTCCATGATGCTAGCATTTATGTCCGCGCCGAAATAATTACCCGCGTCAAGATAATTGGCGAAGTGGACCCCGCCCCGGAAACTGCCGCAGCCAAGGTCAATCAGCCTGTGACGGGGCTGCAGGCCATTATCGACCAGCAAGTCGAATTGCAAGCGGCCGATTTCATCCCACATTCCACCGATGATCTGGCGATGGTCGCCTGACTCCATCGCTCGGGCGATGGCGTCCGTGCGATGATAAGCGCTTGGAAGTCTTTGATCGTTGGTCATCGAACGGTGCCCCGAATGGATGCGGAACAAATTCAGGCGGCTGCAATCTTGCGAACTAGGGGCGTGTCCGAGGTCAAATCAGCGGGGGTCAACTTGAAGGTCATTCCCAGGCTGAAGAAGCCGTAGTCAATCTCATCCGGGGCCGGCATAACCTTGAAGATCACGGCATCAAGTATGCGATGAAGGTATTGTCTTTCAAAATTTGCATTCCCCATCGCTCCAACGTTGATGAAATAAACTCCGGCCCGTAGCAGGCACTTAAACTCAAAGTTGACCTGCACAGACTCGCCTACCCCTAAGCTCTTCAGCCGAAGATCCGGCACCCGATCAGTATTTCCCCCACACAGTTCCACACCGTAAGGGGATTTGAACAGGGTGCCAAACGCGAGATCGTCGACGTCCGTGGTTGCAGTGAAGGTATATTGCACCGCGTAGACACAGCCTTGGGTCAGCACGTTGACCATTTCCCCACCGGTGTTGACAATCCGCACGTCGGCAATGCGCCCACCAGTCTCTTCATAGGGCGTGATGGTCTGGCTGGTAAGCGCAGGGTCCCAAAAACCATCATCAACGATCTCCGACTGTTCGGGTCTCTGCGTCGGCAACTTCGTCGCTGGTGCATGATTGCCAATCACCGGCGGGCCGTCCGAATCGCTAGTGCCGGCAAGCGTCTTGATCTCTTCACGCACTTGTCTGGCCTCTTCGCCACGAAGATTGACAAGCCGCTGATATTGGCTGGCCACCCGCTTGGGTGTGCCCTCCAATATCTTCTCGCCGCCATCGATGAGAATTGCGCTGGTACACAATTGAATGATCGTCTGGGCGCCATGCGAGGTAAACAGGATAGTAGCTCCGGCGTCCTTGATCTGCTCGATGCGGGCCATGCATTTGCGCTGGAACGCCTCATCGCCCACCCCAAGCGCTTCGTCGACGACCAGGATGTCGGGATCGACATTGATCGCGGTAGCGAAGGCAAGTCGCATATACATGCCGGACGAATAGGTCTTGACGGGCTGATCGATGAAGTCGCCGATCTCCGCAAATCTTTCGATCTGCTCGAAACGCCAGGCCATCTCCTCCCGTGGGACGCCGAGAATGGAGGCATTGAGGTGGACATTCTCACGCCCGGTGAATTCGCGATTGAAGCCGGCACCGAGTTCAAGCAAGGCCGCGATCCGGCCGTTGACTTCAACCGTACCGCTGGTCGGTGGAAGCGTTCCGCAGATCACTTGCAGCAGCGTGGATTTTCCCGATCCATTACGGCCAATGATGCCAATCACTTGGCCGTGGCCGAGTTCGAAGGAGATGTCGTTGAGAGCCGCGAAGTCCTTGTAATAGCGGCGGGGTTGCATGCCCACTAAACGTTCCAATCGCGGCACGATCATCTGCTTGAAGCGGTCTTCCGGCCGCTCGAACATCGTGTATCGCTTGGTGACGTTGCGAACCTTGATCGCAAAGGGCCGGCTATCGCGCTCAGATGACATCGGCAAATCCCCCTCGTGTCTTCTCGAAGAACAGCCTGCCTAGCAGCGCGACGATCAAGGCAACGCAGAAATAGGCGGCCAGCGCCCACCATGAAGGCAGGGTATCCATGAGGACGACGGCACGGAAATTTTCGATCGGCACCGTCAGCGGGTTTAAAACCACCCAGGGCCGAAGCCATTCCGGCATCGATGTTCGGGGCGTGAACATGGGCGAGAGAAACATGGACGCCGTCAGAACCGGACCGATCATCTGGCTGATGTCGCGAAAATAGACCCCCAGAGAGGCCAAGACCCACGCAATTCCCTGCACCAGCAGGACGAAAGGAACAATCGTAAGGGGAGCGAGCAAGATATAGAGCGACAGGCTTCCGGTTATGATCAGGGTAAAGACCAGCAGCACGGCCAGACTGATTCCGAGTTGCACCATCGCGGAACCGGTGACCACCGCCGGCAGAATTTCGATCGGAAAGACGATCTTTTTCACGAAGGTCGCGTTGTTCAATATAGCCCCCGTCGATTTGGACAGAACCTCGGCATAGAAGTTGAAAAACATGAGGCCACAAAACAGGGCAAGCGCAAAGAATCCGACGGAGTGGTTCTGGTTGGCACCTGCGGCGGCCCATTTGACGCCGAACACGGAGCCAAACATCAGGGTGAAAACGGAAAGGGTGAGCAACGGCGTTAACAGCGCCCAACCAATCCCGAAAAACGAACCCTTGAACCTGCTGCTCACGTCCCTGCGAACAAGATTGGACAAGACCTGAAAATCGCGCTGACTAATCATCGGGTGGCCTTGTGTAGCTCTTTTATCGCCTGATCGATGTGGTCCATGGCCACTTCAACGTCAACCGTGGACTGCATGGCATAGGTCTTTGGCTGCCACGTTTCAGATGATCCATTAGAGTCACATAATATGACATTGTAGTCGAACTTCTTCAGGGCACAGATACGGCTGATCCATAATTCGACTACTCCGCCGCCGGCACCCCAGAAATTGATCCAGGCGTCGGGCATCAAGTCGAAAACCACCGTTCCCGCCTTCGACCATATCAGGTTGGCAAAGGCGGACCCATGCGCTCCGACGATAATTTCGGCATCTGTGAAAAGGTCGATCTGGTCCGAATAAGCCAGCACGGCCGGATCGATGACCTTGAAACCACGCTTGACCAGCGCAGCCTGAAGCGCGGCTTCGTTGGCTATCGTCCTACCGGAATTTGTGGTTTCGCTTGAACGCCCGAGATATATCCGTCTGGCACGATAGTCTTGAACCGCCGGGGGAAGCACGAGCGTTCGCGACATCAGATCGGCTGTTTCCGGATGCGGGAAGAACGTGGTGAACGTGGTCAGAGCATTGGAGACAATGGCCGAACGGAACTTGTAGACAGCGGTGCTGGCCGCGTCGAGGATAAGAAAATGGTGTGGAAGGAAGCCCCAGACCGACAGCATCCTGATCAACCATTTTGGCGCTTTCGTCGACAGGACAACACGCAACCGCTCAGCAATGATCTCATCACGAAACGCCAACAATTGTGGAACCATATCAAAGACCACATGGCCGAACGCTTGGGAGTAGTGCATGGGAATGATCACGTCCGCATCGATCTCGGTCGCTGTTTCAGCCTTCAGATGCGCGCCTGCATCGTCTTCCACCAAATATTCAAGCTCTGTCACTTGCGACCTGACATAGCGGTAGATGCGCATCGTTTCGGCGATGACCTGGTTGTTCCGGGTGACGAGAGCCACGGCGATCGGATGCGCCACACAATTGTGAAACCGACCGAACCGCAATGGCGCTGCCTCATAGGGAACCGTCTTCAGCATGCGAGCGAATTCGTCGCCATTGACCACGCCTTTCGCGACGTGCAGTCGCGGAGCTAGTTCAGCCTCGACGTTGCAGGGAGAGAACGCGGTCCAAATGCAATCCTCGTTCGAAGTGAGCATTTCTTGTTTGCTCGACGCCACCCTGCCAATGGATTCGAGCGAAACCTCCTGGACATCGTGCCCTTCCAACTGGTGACGACTAGAGGCCATCGCAACCTGGTCCGGGAGATCAGCGATTACTTTTTTTTTTTGCGCCGGCTCGGTTGCAGAGGACGGATTAACCACGCGTTTCGCGGCACGATAGGCAAAGCGGACGGCCTTGAACATCATTGGCCTGTCGTAAAGCCGGTGCGCCACCCTGAACTTCAGGGGCACCTTGATCGAACCGGGTTCAGGCATCGTCAGGACCGCCGGGCTCGTCGTCGTCAGCTTCGGCTGAGGTTGCTCAACCGCTTGGGCGTCCCGCGCCTTTTGAATGCTTCTCGCCGCAGTTTCCGTGATTTCGCGCTGCGGCTCAGGAGCGGTTTCATTCCCGGACTGCAAGCGGCTGGCTTCCTGCTTGAGCAAAGTCACCTTGCCATCGAGGTCAGCGACTTCCCGGATTTTTGCGGCACGGAGCTTTGCGATTTCGGCGTCCCTGGCTTCCTCGGGGATCGCCGCTAATTGCTGCCTGAGTTCGAACCGCACGCGTTCCGGCGCAACGTCGTAAATATCGTCAACCATCGACATGCCATTTTTCACGCGAAGCGTGGCCTCCAGGAACCCCCGGCCGTGTCTCCGGTCTGGTTCGAGATAGCATCCCTCGGCCCATTCGTTCCAAGCATTGATGAAGACCAGTTGATCGCCTTCCGCGCGATTGGCGCGCGTCAGCGAACTCGATCCCCGCAGCCAGCGCTCATAATTTGCAACGGTGGAGCCAAGAACGATCAATGAGCGATTCTTTACCCGGGCCGTATTGTCCCAATCGGGGAAAACGGTTCGATAGATCCGCTTGCGGCTATGGTCCCTCGATAGGAAATCGCGCGCAACGTTGGCATATTCGACCGGGTAGCCTTCGAATGGCTTATAGGTCGGCACGATCTCCTTCACACCATGGAATTTCATGTTGTGCGGCGGGAACTCGACGCCTGCGTCGAACTCATACTGCTCGTAGTCGTTATTGCCGTGAACGAGCGCGTTCACGATGTGAATTTCGCCGATACCCATCTTGCGGCAATGCTCCCGCCAGCGCTTACCTGCGGCCTTGGCGTCAGGAAGATGCTGCGGCCGGTAGACGACCAGCAACGGCTTGCCATCGACCCGCAGATAGCGGGGATCCTTGAAATAGGGAAAGAGGCTTTCGATGAAGCGCAACTCCCAATCCGGACCATAGGTCTGCGCGATTAGAACCTCGTGCTCGGCGGCGTCCCATCGGCGGGTCCAGTTTTCGTTCGCCCAGCACAGGCAGAAGCCCATGTCGATGCTCTTGTCGGTCAGGAAAGCATCGACCGGCTTCTCCATCAGCCGGTGGCCGTCGAACCAGTAGTAGTGAAAGCAGAAAGCGTCGATCCCGTGCTCCCTAGCGACCTCGGCCTGATCGCGGATGGTGTCCAGGACGCGAAGGTCGTAGTAGCCGAAATCGGTCGGATAGCGCGGTTGATTATGGCCATCGTAGAGCGGCTCCGCCTTCGCAACGTTGGTCCATTCGGTGAACCCTTTGCCCCACCATTCATCGTTCTCGGGGAACGGATGGAACTGCGGCAGATAGTAGGCAACATAACGCAGCGCCATTATCGCATGCTCAGGATCGACTTCACGATGCGACGGCCGGTCGGGCCGAGCATGCGGCCAACCATCGTTCTGAACGTCGGTCGCTGCTGTGGCGAATAGTGTGGCGGCGGGACAAACGGCAAATTCGAAACAGGCTTGCCGATTTTCGGGGGCGCGCGATCGAGCAGGACAAACTCATTCTTCGGCGAGTTCGCCAGTTCTGCCTTCACGACCGTCTGATAGATCTGCGAATAGGCGCCGAGTTCCAAAGCTGCCCGGACTTGTTCGGGCGTTTTCTTCCAGTTCTCGGCGAACTCTGTCATCTCGGGCGTCCGCACGACAAAGAGCGCGTCGACGATCTTCAGATTGGCTTGGCGGAAGAGGTGCTGAAGGTTCTTGGCGCCAAAGAAGCGGATATGTGTGCGATCGAGAAGGCCCCAGTCCCGGTAGTCGACATTGTCATCAAGCATCATCGCCATCATTGCGGCATGATTGGCGTTGGGGATCGACGAGACCACGCTGCCGCCAGGCCGCAGATAGCGGGTGACCTCCCTCAATGTCTCCCAGGGATTGACCAGATGCTCGAGCACATCCGCGATGACGACGGCATCGAAGCGTCGCTCACCGAAGACCTCGCCCCATCCTGGCGTGTTGAGATCGCCCTGGACCGCGTCGACGCAAAAGCTCTTCAGGATCGGAATGCAGTTCGGATCATATTCGAGCGCGGTAACCCGACAGCCGTTCAGAGCTATCAGTGGCTTGGCGATCGACCCCGGTCCGGCGCCGATTTCGAGGACATCCTTATCCCTGCCGACTAACCGCAACACATTTGCCGCAGCCGTGTCCGAATTCGGGTCGACATCGAAAACGTAGATATCTGCTGATGTCTTCTGTTTTGCGCTCACTTATCCGTGCCTCGTGTGTCTGCGCCAATCTTTCGGATCGGCAAAGCAAGCTTTGACAATGCTTTCGCAACTTTCCACGATTTGCTCTCGTGGATAAGCGTTAGCTCGCGCGCCGCTGCCTGAAGGCTTTCCGTCACGGCCGCCAATTGGCCTCTCAGGGCCGAAACGTCAAGGCCCTGCTTGTCGTACTGCTCGGTGAGCGATCCTAAATCCGCTTGGAGAGCTGACATCTGGCTGACATGCTTTGCGATTTCCTGTCTCGCATCTGTGAGTTGTGCCGAGCGCGTTGAGAGCTCGGCATTCAAGCTCGCGATCTCATCGATTCTCGTGGCCAACTCGCTTGACTTGGCGGCGATCTCCAATCGCAGTTGTTCTGCTTGGTCCCTCAGGGTCGAAACGTCCAGGCCCCGGCTGTCGTACTGCTCGGTGAGCGATCTCAAATCTGCCTGGAGAGCTGACATCTGGCTGACATACCTTGCGATTTCCTGTCTCGAATCTGCGAGTTGCGCCGAGCGCGTTGAGAGTTCGGCATTCAAGCTCGCAATCTCACCGATCCTTGTGGCCAACTCGGTGGCCAACTCGCTTGACTTCAGTCGCTCTGCTCTTATCTCACCCTCGACCGCCTGCCCTTCCATTGGGTTCTGGTCCTCAACCATCGCTACGATCTTTGATTTCAACGCATCGCGTTCCGCGCTAAGTTGATCGACTTGAGACATCAGCGCCCGGACATTGCCGACCAGTCTTAACTCTGTGGCGGCGTAATCGGTTGTCGGCGCGAGGCGCGCCTTGGTCTCACGCGCCAGCAATTCGGCAAACATGACTTGGCCAGCCGGCAGCCAACTGTCCTCAAATTCGTCATAGATTGCATCGAGTTCGGCGGTCGCTGCTGGCGAAGACGCGTCTTCCTCGAGGTCGAGCATGGCAACATAGGCTCGCTTGACCAGATCCGGCACGCCATCATTAGCCATGAGCAAGTCGACGCTCGCCAGATGGTGCTGGTGATCAGTCGACAGATAAGCTGCAATTTCTTTCTCGACAGAGCTAATCTTGCGCGGCCATTCGATCGAAAATCGTTCTGAGATCTTCTCCAGGGCAGGCCCGAAATCTCGAACCATCGACTCGTACGACAAGAAGACACGAGGTGAATTCCTAGTGCTTCTCTCGGAGGCCAGAACGTAGTTCAGCCAAACGAGGGAGGCGAATCCCAGATCCATTCCGTCGCGCTTTGCCAGCGATTTGGCGACCGACAGTGGATTGCGAGTGATCGTTACATAGTCAGTCTTGTACCTGAGCGATGTAAGCAGTTGCTGATAGATCGGCACAATGCGCGAAATCCGCGGCTCCTTGAGCACGATCGTTGGCATGCCGCCATATTCGCCATCGAGTAGGCGAGCGATCTCGTCGTGGTAGAATCTTAACCGGCTTGCCGACAGTTCCTCGACCCGGACCGGCCTCCAATCGTCCCACCGGCTACCAAGTTCGAGCAAGAGCTGCTCGTTCAGCAGGGCCAGATGCAATGGTTCCCAATAACCTGTCCGGTTGCTTTCGTCGGCGGGAATCAAGTTCTTTGGTGGAGCAACACCCAGCAGTTGAAGCACGCCGGCCAACGCGCTGGTGCCGGACCGATGCATGCCAAGAACCATCAAGCAGGTGCGCTCGCCCTGGCTTTCTCGCTTTAACTTCGAACTCTTCATTGTCGTCGCGGCAACAGCCATAATTGTATCCCATGGATGGGCAAGCCACAGAGCTGGCTTCTGCGATCATGAGCCTTGCCTGTACTCTACGCCGGTTTTGGAAGCTGCAACCGAGTCATTACGTCTCTGAAGGCCGTCCCAGTATGGAAATGGCCAGCGTGCCATCATGTCGCGACATGTTATGACTATAATGTGGCGCGCCCGCGCCCCACCTCTGGTAGCTTTGTCCTCTGCACGCACTCGACCCGCAAACTTGGCCTTCATAGCCATTTCGACCAGTTGCGTCGTAGCGAGGTCGAGAGCAGAGTCAATTGCGGCAAAACCGAAACAACGCTGACGCGGCGGCAGTGTCCAAATCGCAACGCACCGATCGGACTCCACCGATCCAGTAACAGGGCGTCAAGCTTACTCGTATTCACGCTCTTGTCCGAAAAAACCTCTGGCTATGCCCTCGCACCCGCAGTATGCGATACAGGACGGCGGGGGTCGGGGATGGCACGTGGGTAAGGTGATTGATCGCGAAGTATCTTCGTGTTCGCACTTCGCTGGTGTCGATGCCCTTGAGCCTGGAGTCTAGTGCCGTCCAATGAATTCCCATCTAGAAGCTGTGTTCGGGCTCAGGCCACAGATGCGGCGCGCCTTCATCATGGTCCAGGACGTGGTCATGGTCCTGGTCGCCGTGGCACTCAGCCTTATTCTTTCGCGGTCGAATCTTTCGTTCGAAGCGTTCTCCAACGAGGGTCTGGCGACATGGGCGGGCATCGTCGTCATCAGCCATTTGTTGTTCCGCTACAGTGGCCTTTACACCACTGTCTGGCGCTTCGCCTCGACGCCGGACTTTTTCAACATCCTGAAGAGCTGCGCGATTTTGACGTTCACTCTTTACATGGCGTCGCTGCTGCTGCGTTTTTACCGGCCGGTGGCGGGGCTCAACGAGCGTCAGTTCATCGTCTTCTTCCTCGTCTCCTTCACCATCATATCGGCACCCCGGCTGTTCTACCGCTTCCTGCGTGACGGCGCGAGCTGGGGGATTCTGAGCCGCAAGACCGACCAGCAGGCCAAGCGCGCTCTGTTTGTCGGCCGGCTCGGCGAGGCCGACCTGATCATTCGCTTCACGCGCACGGCGCAACCGGCGGACTATTCCATCGCAGGCATCATGGCCACCGAGCGCGGCGCACCGTTGGGCACGCGGATTCAAGGTGTTCCCGTGGTGGCGACAATGCCGCGCCTGATCGATGTCCTGGAAGACTATGCGACCGGCACCAAGAGCCTGGACTTGCTGATTTTCGGCAGCGGCGCCGAGCACGAAATCGAGGACTATTCGGAACTTGTGCGCATTGCCCGGCACGGCGACATAAATGTGGTGCAGTTCTCAGGCCTTTCGGAGTTGGAACAGCACGGAAAGCTGGTTCTCGACACCGTCGAGATGGAAACGATCCTGCGCCGGCCGACGGTCGCGTCCGATATCCAGCGTATCGGCGCCTTTGTCGGCGGCAAACGCGTTCTGGTGACCGGCGGTGCCGGTTCTATCGGTCAGACGCTGGTCAGGCGGTCGCTGGAACTCGGAGCCGAGGCGGTGCTGGTCGCCGACAACTCCGAGTTCGGCATTTTCCAGCTGAGCCAGTATGTTGACGAGAAGGACCACGACCGCCTCAAGGTCCGCATCGTCGATGTCGCGGACCGGCGCCAGATAACGCGTGTCGTCACGGAATTCCGGCCGGACATCATCTTTCATGCCGCGGCCCTCAAGCATGTTCCGCTGCTCGAGGAAAACTGGGATTCGGCCATCCAGACCAATATCTTCGGAACGCTCGTCTGTGCCGAGGTCGCCGCCAAGTGCGGGGTTGCGCAATTTGTCCTGATATCGAGCGACAAGGCGGTGGATCCCTCGTCAGTGCTCGGCATGACGAAGCGGGCCGCCGAACAGATCATCAGCGCCTTGCATGGCACGCCGGCAGGCGAGACAAGCGGGCGTCGCCCGGCCACCAAGTTCATTGCAGTGCGGTTCGGCAACGTCTTCGGCAGCAATGGTTCGGTGGCGACCATATTCCAGGCGCAGATCGAGGCCGGAGGGCCCGTCACCATCACCGACCGGCGCATGACACGCTATTTCATGACCGTGGCCGAAGCCGTCGATCTCGTCATCATGTCGGCGGCCGATGCCGCGTCGCGGCAGAGCGGAGACGATTATGCCGTCTATATGCTCGACATGGGCAAGCCGGTACCGATCCTTGAAGTGGCCGAAACGATGATCCGCTTGTCCGGAAAGAGCCCATACAAGGACGTCGCGATCCGGTTCACCGGCATAAGGCCGGGTGAAAAACTCCACGAAACGCTGCATGGCGAAGACGAGGAACTCGTCGAACTCGGCATCTCGAAGATTTTCGGCCTCAGCACGGACGTCGTGGAATGGTCGGATGTCCAGGTCGCGCTCACGGCGCTGCAGCAGTCGGCGAAAAACCAGGACAAGGCTGCCGCGCTCGCCGCATTGGCAGGTCTCGACCGCGCCAAGAAGGCCAGGGCAAGTGCACGTCAAGACGCGATTCCGAAGACGGCCGGGCAGGCGACCTAGAACAATTCCGGGAAAAGCGCACGGCGCTTACCTTTGGGAATTGCGCCAAATCAAAGAGATAGATCCAATCAGAATCAGAAAGCGATCTTGCTCGTGAGCAAAGATGATCTGCGCATCGCGGTCCTGATGGGCACGAAAGACGGCGCCGCCTTCATCGAGGAGCAGCTGCAGTCCCTGCTCGAGCAGTCGCACCCTCTGGTCGACCTGTGGATATCCGACGATGGCTCCGTCGATGGCACGACCGCCATCATCGAGGCATGGAAATCCCGCTGGCGGCCCAAGTGTCGAATGACGCTCGTCGAGGGGCCGCGGCAAGGCTTCGCCGCCAATTTCCGCTCCATGATCGTCGATCGACGCATCGAGGCGGACTGCTATGCCTTCTGCGACCAGGACGATATCTGGGAGCCCGACAGGCTGGAGAGCGCTATCGACTGGATGCGGACCCAGGATGCGAAAATCCCGCTGATGTTTTGTTCGCGAACCGCGACCATGACGGAAACAGGAAGCCTTGTCGGCCATTCGCCTTTGTTTGCCCGGCCGCCAACCTTTCGCAACGCGCTTGTGCAAAGCATCGCCGGCGGCAACACCATCCTGCTCAACGCAGCGGCACGCAACCTGCTGGCCAGGGCCTGCATGCGGACCGGGTTCGTCAGCCACGACTGGTGGGCCTATCTCATCGTGACCGCCGCCGGCGGCATCGTCCGCTACGATCCGCGGCCGCTGGTGCGCTACCGGCAGCATGCGGCAAACCTGGTCGGCGCCAACGTATCCTGGAAAGCAAGGGTGTCCCGGCTTGGCCGCCTGTTTAAGGGGGAATTCGCCGGCTGGACGGACCTCAACCTTGACGGTCTTGCCGTCAATCGCGACCTCCTGACCGAGGACGCGATGGTGTGCCTCGACCTTTTCACCCGCGGGCGCGACGGCGGCCTTTTCCGCCGCTTGGCAGGCTTGCGCCGAAGCGGCGTCTATCGGCAGACCGTTTCCGGAAACCTGGGGCTCTATCTCGCCTTCGTCCTGGGGCGCATCTGAACATTGCGACGGCTGCGTGGCGCGCTTGGTCAAGAGATCGGCTCATGCTACGTCGACCGGATTGACGGCATTGGCCTGCGGCATTGCCTCGGGACTTCGGCAGGGAGCACTATCGGCCGTTCATGAAGGCAGCCAAGCAAATCTTCGATCTTGCCGGTGCGGCTCTGCTGCTGGTGGCGACATCTCCTGTCTTGGCGCTCACCGTCCTTGCCGTTCGGGCATCGTCGCCGGGCCCGGCTATTTTTTCACAGGTGCGGGTCGGCCGTGACGGTCGGCTTTTCCGCTGCCACAAGTTGCGCACGATGTATGTCGGGACGCCGTCGCTACCCTCGCATGAGGCGCCGGCGGATTCCGTGACATCGGTTGGAAAGGTCTTGCGGAAGTTCAAGCTCGATGAGCTGCCGCAATTCTGGAACGTCTTGAAGGGGGAAATGAGCCTGGTCGGGCCGCGGCCCTGCCTGCCGACCCAGACGGAATTGATCGAGTGTCGCAGGCGGCTGGGGGTTTTGGCGGCGCTGCCGGGCATAACCGGCCTGGCCCAGATCAGGGGCATCGACATGTCTAACCCGGAGCTCTTGGCGCAAACGGATGCTGCCTACCTCCGCACCGCGTCGTTCTGGCTCGATCTTCGGATCCTGTTTGGAACGCTCTACCGCTGAGCAGACCATGAAAAGATCATGGTCAAGCAAGAAAGTCAGGATCTGCTGAGCCGCGCCAGCTCGGCCAGCCGCTCAAGCGTGCCGGCTTCGGGCGTCCACCCCTGCGATACCAGCAGGGCGGGGTCGCATATTTGTGTCGCGGTCAGGCTGTCCCAGAACGCCCGCCTGCCGAGTGCGGCCACCACCGGCCGTATCAGCCCGGCCGGCATCGCCATCAGGCGCACAGGCCGCCCCAAACCTCTGCGAAAGACGGCGATGACGGCGTCGAGGGCGACCGGCGGCACATCGGCGCCGACATAGATCGGGCGAAGCAGCCCGGAATGGCTGAGCAGGTGCGACACTGCTCGCACCGCGGCCTCGGAAGACATCAGCGAACGGATTCCGGTCAAGGCACCAGTCGGCAGCGGCAGCGGCGTATCGGCAAGGCGCATCAGCGTTGCCAGATTTCCCCTCATGCCACTTCCATAGACCGGAGGCAGGCGCAACACGGCGGCGTCGGAGCGGCCATGCGACGCATAGGCGTCCAAAACCGTGATCTCGCTTTCGCGCTTCGAGCGTCCATAGGCGCATTGTGGGGCAGGAAGCGTGTCCTCGTCGATCGTTGCGCTGACGTGCGCGCCGATCACCGCCCGGATCGAGGAGAGATGAATGAAACGTCCGCTTATCTGGGCCGCCGCTGCATGCGCCAGCCTTGCGCTCAGTTCCACATTGGCCGCCTGGTAATCGGCTTCGGTTGCATTTCCCCGATCATTGTTGAGGCCAGCGCAATGGACGACGTCAGTCATATGCCGGGTCAGTTCCAGGAAGGCGGCGGCCGGCGCATCGAAGCCGGGCATCGGCACAGTCTCGTTCTCCGAACCAAGCCTCTCGGGATGGCGGGAGGCGAGGCGAAGCTCGGCACCGGCTTCGCGTAAGTGGCGCACGACAAGACGCCCGATGAAACCTGTCGCGCCCGTGACCAGAACCTTCATGGCCTTGCCCGAGACAGGTCTTGCGTGACTGGTGCAAGTGCCGGTTCGTCCAGCAAAGGAACATGACGTCCGGAGGCGAGATATGTTCCGCTCACCAGGAAGACCATCAGCACCGAGTCCAGAATGTCATGGCCGACCAGGATGCCTGTCATTCCGGCCGTCAGATAGGTGATCACCACGACGACAATCATGGTGGCGCCGAACCGCTCGTTCGGATCGCTGCTGCTTCGCAAGACCCGGGCGGCATTTCCAGCGGCAACGATAAAGATCGCTGCCAGCGTCACGGCGCCCAGAATTCCTGCTTGCACCAAGGCGGTCAGGAAGCCGTTGTGGAAATGGTTGAAGCCTGTGTCCATCGCGAACTGCTCATGAAAGCCCTGTTTGATCAGAAGCTGGGTTGCACCCACACCGTGCCCGAACAGTGGCATGTCATGGAATGCTTTGAGGCCGATCTCCCAAAGCGCAACACGTATTCCCAACGAGGTGTCGTAGTTGCCGCTAGCTCCAAGCGCACCCCAATCGGAGCGCAAAAAGTCGACCCGCCCGGATATCGCCTGGAAGCTGGAAGCGGCGATCACGACGCCGACTGCCGCCAGCAGCAGCAGCAGGCGAACGGCATTCCTGCCCCTGAGCCTGTGCCGGTTGATCAACATGACGGCTATGCCGGCAATCAGCAGTGCCAGCCAGATGGTACGCGAGCCGGAATAGATGACGGCGATCGTCCCGGCCAGTGTCGCGTAGAAGAGGGGTGTCCGGGCTTGCTCAATACTGGACAAGGCGCCAGCCACACACGTCACCACGGCAAGGCAGACGACGGTTGCGAAGACGATCGGATTTCCGGCTCCCCCCTCCGCCCTGACGCCAATCCAATATTGCTGGATGACGGCCATGAGCAGCGCGACAAAGCAGGCGGCCATGCTGGAAAGCACGACGATGCGGGCAAGCGTGGTTTTCTGCGTGTTGCTCCAGGTCGAATAGGACACGGGAAAAAACAGGAAGGTGACGAGCGGGATAAGATGCGGCGCATCCCGGACAAACGAGTTGTTGACGATGGACGCCAGGAGATTGGCGGCGCAGTAGGCATAGATCGCGACCGTCATCCAGATCATGGGCCGGTCGGCGTTGAAGCGCCTTTTCCCTAAAGCAATCAGCAGGGCGGACGAAAGGCCTCCGCAATTGAACACAAAGCTGACCACCGACCCCAGAACCGGTGGAAAAAAGAAGCAAAGGATGGAGAAGTAGTTGTTGATCCGCGAAGGCGAGAATTGCTGTGTGAGGGATGAAAGCCGGTTCAATTTTCGGGCTCGCTGTTTTCGGCAAGTGTCATGCGGCGGATCTTGTTTAGCGAAGTTGAATGCGCTCGCCTCGAAATTGCCCATGCCTCATAACGCGCTTGCCCGCTGCCGAAGCTGGTATAGCGGCCGCCCCCCGTTTTCGATAGTGTATCTGGTGGATTGCCACCGAAAATCGGCGGCAGGCGACGGTCGGCCAAGGGAAGTCGCTTGAAAGCCGTAGCCGGCCATTCAAGCAATATTTTCCCCGCGTTTTCTCGGTTGTTGAGCTTGCGGGCAGGAATTTCCGGGTTTGATGGTATCTGTGGAAAATTCATTCTCGAACCATGTGCGGCCGGGCCAGTCTTGCATTGTTCTTGACAACGGCGATCTGCTAGAACGCCGGCACGAGGAAGATTGTCCAGAAACAAGGCTCGAACCGGGCGCAAAAGCTCGATGATTTGAGGCAGGTCTTCTGTTGGAAATACGAAAGAACGCCCACGGTCCATGACAACAGCGCTTACGCATCTTCAGCGGCTTGAGGCCGAGTCCATCCATATATTCCGCGAGGTTGCGGCCGCCTTTGCCAAGCCGGTCATGCTCTATTCGGTCGGCAAGGATTCATCCGTGTTGATGCATCTGGCGATGAAGGCGTTTTATCCCGCCAAGCCGCCATTTCCCTTTCTTCACGTCGACACGACGTGGAAGTTCCGCGAGATGATCGCCTTTCGCGATCAGATGGCGCAGAAACTCGGCTTCGATCTCCTGGTTCATGTCAACGAAGACGGCGTGCGCGACAACATCAATCCGTTCGACCATGGTTCGAACACCCACACCCATGTCATGAAGACCGTGGCGCTGCGCCAGGCGCTCGACAAATACGGCTTCGACGCGGCCTTTGGCGGCGCACGTCGCGACGAGGAGAAATCGCGCGCCAAGGAGCGCATCTTTTCCTTCCGCAATGCCCAGCATGTGTGGGATCCGAAGAACCAGCGCCCCGAAATGTGGAAGATATTCAACACCCGCATCGCATCGGGTGAATCGATCCGCGTCTTTCCGCTGTCGAACTGGACCGAGCTGGATATCTGGCAGTACATCCTGCAGGAAAGTATCCCGATCGTGCCGCTCTATTTCGCCAAGGAACGGCCGGTGGTGGAACGCGACGGCATGCTGATCCTGCGGGACGACGAGCGCATGAAACTCCGCCCCGACGAGACAGTGGAGAACCGGCTCGTGCGGTTCCGCACGCTTGGCTGCTATCCGCTGACTGGCGCCATCGAATCGGAGGCCGACACGCTGGAAGCCATCGTCGGCGAAATGCTGACGGCACGGACATCCGAACGGCAGGGGCGCCTGATCGACCGCGATGAAGCCGGCTCGATGGAAAAGAAGAAGCGCGAGGGGTACTTTTGACCATGCGCCACATCATGGCAAAGAGCCTCGCCCCCACCGACGGCGTTCGCGACTATCTGGCGGCGCAGGAGAAGAAGTCGCTGCTGCGCTTCCTGACCTGCGGCTCGGTCGATGACGGCAAGTCGACGCTGATCGGGCGCCTGCTGTCCGACACCAAGCAGATTTTCGAGGACCAGCTCGCCGCGCTCGAACGCGATTCGCGCAAGCATGGCACGACGGGCGACGACATCGATTTCGCACTGCTGGTCGACGGCCTCGAGGCCGAGCGTGAGCAAGGCATCACGATCGACGTCGCCTACCGTTTCTTTGCCACGCCGAAGCGCAAATTCATCGTCGCCGACACACCTGGTCACGAGCAATACACCCGCAACATGGCCACCGGCGCCTCGACCGCCGACCTGGCGATCGTGCTGATCGATGCCCGGCAGGGTGTGCTTCGCCAGACAAGGCGACATTCGATCATCGCCTCGCTGCTCGGCATCCGCCACGTCGTGCTGGCCGTCAACAAGATCGATCTTGTCGATTTCGATCAGACGGTTTTCGACCGGATCGTCGAAGACTACGGGCAATTCTCGCGCGATCTCGGCTTCCAGACCATTGTGCCGATCCCGATGTCGGCCCGTTATGGCGATAATGTCAGCCGTCGGTCGGAAAGCATGGAATGGTATTCCGGCCCAACGCTGATCGAGCATCTCGAAACCGTGTCGGTCGACCAAGCGATGGTCGAACTGCCGTTCCGTTTCCCGGTCCAGTATGTCAATCGTCCCAATCTCGACTTTCGCGGCTTTGCCGGCACGGTCGCTTCCGGCTCGGTTGCGCCCGGCGACGAGGTCGTTGTCGCCAAGTCGGGCAAATCCTCGCGCGTCAAGCGGATCGTCTCGTATGGCGGCGATCTCGCCCAGGCGGCTGCCGGACAGGCCGTCACGCTCGTCCTCGACGACGAAGTCGAAATCTCGCGCGGCAACATGCTGGTTTCGCCTGCCGCACGGCCGCAGGTCGCCGACCAGTTCGCCGCCAACATCGTCTGGTTCGACGAGCATGCGCTGCTGCCGGGCCGCTCCTACATCCTGCGCACCGAGACCGACCAGACCAGCGCCACCGTCACCGATCTGAAATACCGGATCAACGTCAACGACTTTGCCCATGAAGCGGCCAAGTCGCTCGAAATGAACGAAGTCGGCATCTGCAACATCTCGACGCGGACGCCGATCGCCTTTGATCCCTTCGCCGAAAACCGCACAACCGGCGCCTTCATCCTGATCGACCGCATCTCCAACGCCACGGTCGGCGCCGGCATGATCCTGCACTCGCTGCGTCGTGCCGAAAACATCCATTGGCAGTCGCTCGATGTCGGCAAGCGCGTGCGCGCCGACATGAAGAACCAGCGGCCCGCCGTGTTCTGGTTCACCGGGCTGTCGGGATCCGGCAAGTCGACCATCGCCAACCTGTTCGAAAAGAAGCTGTTCGCCACCGGCCGTCATACTTATATCCTCGACGGCGACAACGTCCGTCACGGTCTCAATCGCGATCTTGGCTTTACCGATGCCGATCGCGTCGAGAACATCCGCCGCGTCGCCGAGGTGGCGCGTTTGATGGCCGATGCCGGGTTGATCGTCATTGTTTCGTTCATTTCGCCGTTCAGCGCCGAACGGCGCATGGCACGTGAATTGATGGCCGACGGAGAATTCGTCGAGGTGTTCGTCGATACGCCCTTCGAGGAATGCGCCAGGCGTGATCCGAAGGGCCTCTATGCGCGCGCGCTGAATGGCGAGATCAAGAATTTCACCGGCGTCGATTCCCCTTATGAAGCGCCGGAAACCCCGGAGATCCATCTGCAGACACTCGGCAAATCGGCCGAAGAGATGGTCGACGCCCTGGAACACTGGCTGAACGAGCGCGACATTGCCGAAGACCAATACGATAGCGGCGGCGGCATCTGACGACAGGCTGATGCTTGAAATCTTCGAGCGCCTGGCCTTGTCGGCCGGGCGCGAGGTGATGCGCGTGTTCCACGCCGGCTGTGCGGTTGACCGCAAGTCCGACGCCTCGCCGGTGACCGAGGCGGACCGCGAGAGCGAAAAGATCATTCTCGCCGGACTGCGTGCCGCATTTCCCGATATCCCCTGCGTGGCCGAGGAAGAAGCTTCCGCCGGTATCGTGCCGCCCGACCTAAATGGGGCTTTCTTCCTGATCGATCCGCTCGACGGCACCAAGGAATTCGTCAACCGCCGCACCGATTTCACCGTCAACATAGCGCTGGTTCGCGATGGCGTGCCGGAAGTCGGCGTCGTCTTTGCGCCCTGCGCGGGCCGCTTCTTTTCCGGCCTGCCGGGAAGGGCGGAATCTCTCGAAATCGATGGCGGCTACCAGATCGTCGGCCGCCGGCCGATCTCGGTGAGAAGGGCCGTGGCGCCTCTGGCCGTCGTCGCCAGCCGTTCCCACAACACGCCGGAAACCGAGGCCTATATTCGCGACCTTGGTGCCGCCGAAATCGTCTCGGTCGGTTCGTCCTTGAAATTCTGCCTTCTCGCCAGTGCCGAGGCTGATGTCTATCCGCGCTTCGGCCGCACCATGGAATGGGACACGGCGGCAGGCGACGCCATCCTGCGCGCCGCCGGTGGCATGACGCGCACGCTCGATGGCCAGCCTCTGGTCTATGGGAAGCGCCGGCAAAGCGACGACGAGGATTTCGCCAATCCGCATTTCATTGCCAGCGGCGGGGCAGGGGTCAGCCCCGCCTGAGAAGGCCCGGTAGCTTACTCGGCCGCTGCCTGCGCCGAATTCGAGCCTATATAGTTGCGGATCGTCTCGATGATGCGGTCCTGGTCGGCTTCGCTGAGATAAGGGTGCATCGGCAGGCACAGGATCCGCTTCGGCAGGTCTTCCGAAACGGCAAGGCCGGTCGGCGTGCGCGGATAATCGCGATAAGCGACCTGGGCATGCAGCGGCTTCACATAGTAGATGACAGACGGAATGCCCTTTTCGCCGAGATGCGCCCTCAGCCCGTCGCGCTTCGGCGTCTCGATGGCGTATTGCGCCCAGGCCGAACGGCTGCCGTCCAGATTGCGGGCGGCGGTAACGACGTCGCCAAGCCCATCGGCATAGCGCTGTGCCACGACCTGCCGGGCGACCATCTCGTCTTCGAGAATGGCCAGCTTCTCGATGAGGATCGCCGCCTGTATCGTGTCGAGCCGCGAATTGATTCCGACGCGGACATTGTCGTACTGCGTCTCGCCCTTGCCATGAAAGGCGAACGAGCGAAGCTGTTCGGCCAGCGCATCGTCATTGGTGAACATCGCGCCGCCGTCGCCGTAGCAGCCAAGCGGTTTTGCCGGATAGAAGCTGGTCGAGCCGACCGCACCGAAGGAGCCGCACATCTTGCCGTCGAGCGAACCGCCCATCGACTGGGCGGCATCCTCGATCACCATCAGGCCTTCGCGGTTGGCGATCGCCATGATCGCCTCGTAATCGGCGGCAAGGCCAAACAGATCGACGGGAATGATTGCCTTCGGCTTCAGCCTTCCTTCCTTCTTGATCATGGCAATGGCCGCTTCGAGGCTGGCAATGTCGATGTTGTAGCTGTGCGGGTCGACATCGACGAACACCGGCGCGGCCTTGGCCAGCGCCACCACTTCGGCGGTGGCGGCGAACGTGAAGCTCGGCACGAACACCGCGTCACCCGGGCCGACGCCGGCTGCAAACAGCGGCAACAGCAGCGCGTCGGTGCCGTTGGCGCAGGCCACGACATGCTTGGTACCGATATAGGCGGCAAGCTTGTTCTCGAATTCGGTGACTTGCGGGCCAAGAATATAGCGGCCCTCGTCAACGACACGGTCGATCGCGGCCTTCAGCCGGTCGCGGATTCGTTCGCGCTGCGCGCCAAGATCGATGAACTGCATGTCGGCCTCAAAATGGGTTAGCCAGATAATCGGCCGCTGGTACCAGAGTTGCGCTTGCCGAGAAAGCCGGGCAGGCGGAGCCCTAAATTGCGGAAGTGTCGCAGTCCGTTACCAGTTTTCCCGGCGAATGTCAGTCAGATGCCGGAAATCCGGGCTTCGTCGGGCGCCATCCCGCCCTTATAGCCTTGGAAAGAGCCCCTGCGAAACATAAAGTGATCGATTGGGCTCAACTTATGTTGAGCGTTGCTCAGGCGATTTCATGTCGCCAGGGTGGATTGGCGCCGGCCCGCGACACGGTCACTGCCGCCGCCTTCGCGCCGAGCGCCAGCGCCTTATGGATGGCGTCTTCCGACAGTCCGGAAATCGCCGCCTTCGTCAGCAGGCCTTGCTCGTGCAGCGAGGCGAGGATGCCGGCGTTGAACGTGTCGCCGGCGCCGACCGTGTCCGCCACCTCGACCCTTTCGGGCATCACCGTGACGGCGTGCTCCTTGCTGTAGCCGATCGCGCCTTCGCCGCCATGGGTGACGACGATCAGCTTCGGGCCGCGGTCCAGCCAGTTGCGGATGACATCCTCATGCGAGCCGGCTTCGCCGAACCAGTTCAGGTCTTCGTCCGACAGTTTCACGATGTCGGCCATCGCCATCATGGTGCGAATGCGCTTGAGGTGCTTGGGCTTGTCCGGGATGAAGTTCGGCCGGATGTTGGGGTCGAGCATCATGACGCGGCTTTCATGCTCGCGCCGCATGAACTCTTCATAGGCACTGCCGGCCGGCTCGGAAATCAGGCTGATGGCGCCGAACAGCATGGCTTCGATCTCGTTGCCGAGCTGCGGCAAATCGTCGATCGTCAGCATGCGTCCGGCGGTGTTCTCGTCATAGAAAGTGTACGTCGCCTGGCCGTTGGTGAGCTTGACGAAGGCCAGCGTGGTTGGCCGTGGCGAGGTGTGTGCATAGGTGGAACTGACCTTGCTCGCCCCAAGCGCATCCCGGAATTGGCCGCCGAACAGATCCGACGACAGGCCGGAAAAGAAGCCGGCCGGCGCGCCGAGCCGGCCAAGTGCGATTGCCGTGTTGAATACGGCGCCGCCGACATAAGGCGCAAAGGCCGGCTCGCCCGCTGTCGTCGTGCGCGGCAGCATGTCGATCAGGGCTTCGCCGCAGCAGAGGATCATGGCTTCTTGGTCTCCGGCGGATAGATCACGCCCTTGCGTATGATGATGTTGGCGTAGAGCCGCGGCTCGCTTGTCGCGACGATGGCATGCGCCGATTTGACCCGTGCATAGAAGTCGGCGCCGGCCAGCGCAACCACCTTGCGGCCTGGCGCCCGTTTGGCGCAGATCGCTTCGATCTCATGATGGACAGGATCGGCAAGCGAGGGATCGCCTCGGACCGAGGCGCGAAACAGCGCCTCCGGCACGGCGTCATCGACAGGCAGGACACTCAATATCGCATCGAGTACCGGGATAAGAGGGTGGCCATCGGCGCGTACCAGTCGGGTTGCCTGCTGTTCCGCCGGATAGTTTCCGTCGACAAGGGCGATTTCGTCGCCATGGCCCATGCCGCGCAGGATCGCCAGAAGCTCCGGACCGAGCAGCGCCGGGATTCCGATCAGCATCAGGCGCTCCTGGAAATCGTCGTCGAGCCGATCAGGAAGCGTTCGGAAAGTGGCAGGCTGGCGCCGCCGAGCGCCCGGGCATGGATACCGACGGTTCCCTCGCGAATGGCGGGCAGCTTCAAGCCTTCGCCGTCGATCGTGGCGATTGCCGCAATGATGGCGTCGACCAGCTGGCGGCGCACCGCCTTCGGCATCCAGCCGTCGATCACCGCCGCTTCGAAATCGATGATCGAGGATGCGGCGACGATGGCGTAAGCGAGCGCCCTTGAGGCGCTGGCGATCCAGCCGTCGAGTTCGGGTCCGATCTCGCCCCAGTCGTCCGGCGAGGTCCACAGATGCGAGGCCTCGATGCCGCGCGCATTGAGCGCCTTTTCGAGCATGGCGATGGAAGCGACATCGATCAGTTGGGTCGGCTTGCCGTCCGGCCCGGGCACGGGCATGGAGCCGAGCGCTCCGGCATTGCCGGTCGGGCCGCCGAAAAGCCGGCCGTTCAGCACAATGCCGCCACCGGCAAAGGCGCCGATATAGAAATAGACGAAGTCACGCGCAGCGCCCGCCTGCCCGAAGACGAGTTCGGCGCCGCAGGCCGACGTGGCGTCGTTCTGCAAATAGACCGGAAAATCGCATTGCGCCTGGATGTCGGCCCTGATGTCGCGGTGACGCCATTCGTCCATCACGTCGCGCGGGGCGCCGGCGGTATCGGCCCAGTTCCACAATTCGAACGGCATGGCGATGCCCAGCCCGGCGATGCGCTTGTCTTGCGCGGGCGTCAGCTCGCCGCGCATCTGCCGCATGCCGTTGCTGACGAAGTCCACCGTCTCGCGCGGCGCCGGGTAGCGATAGGAATGCTGTAGCATCGAACGGACATTGCCAAGGAAGTCGATCAACACCAGTTCAGCGCTGCGGCGGCCGATCTTCAGGCCGATGAAGAAAGCGCCTTCGGGATTGAGCGCCATCGGGATGGAAGGCTGGCCGATCTTGCCGCGCAACGGCGCCTGACGCAGCAGGAGGCTTTCTTCCTCCAGCTCGCGCATGATGACGGAAACCGTCTGCGCCGAAAGTCCGGTCATGCGGGCGATGTCGGATTTTGCCAGGCTGCCGTGTTGACGCACCAGCGACAGCACCAACCGCTCATTGTGGTCGCGCATGCCGCTCTGGTTGGTGCCGCGGTGAATGAGACTGTCATTCACCTCGGGCGAACCGTGCCTCGCAATGGCCGTTTCCACCCTGTTCCTCCCGTCGTTTCCCCTCAATGCTTTTGGGCCAGAATGGGTGAACGAAGCAATGCTGTCAATAATAAATAAGAGTGATTTAATTATTGACACGGGCTTCGGCCTGGTGTCTGTTAAGGCAGCGTCCACGCTGGGAGAATTTCGTTGGATGCGCTGCAGGTGCCGGTTGGCCGGCATCGGAATGGTTCCACTGGGAGGAAAATCGTGACCAATACAAAATTGTTGAAATCGACCGTGTTTGCCGCCGCGGCTCTGGGGCTGATGGCGTTTGCCTCGTCCGCATCCGCGGCCGGTGTCGGCGCCTGCCTGATCACCAAGACCGACACCAATCCCTTCTTCGTCAAGATGAAGGAAGGCGCGACCGCGAAGGCCAAGGAACTCGGCGTCGACCTCAAGACCTATGCCGGCAAGATCGACGGCGACAGCGAGAGCCAGGTCGCGGCGATCGAAAGCTGCATCGCCGATGGCGCCAAGGGTATCCTGATCACCGCATCCGACACCAAGGGCATCGTGCCGACCGTGAAGAAAGCGCGTGATGCCGGCCTGCTGGTGATCGCGCTCGACACGCCGCTCGATCCGATCGACGCCGCCGATGCGACCTTCGCGACGGACAATCTCGAAGCAGGCAAGCTGATCGGGGCCTGGGCCGCCGCCACGCTCGGCGACAAGGCCAAGGACGCCAAGATCGGCTTCCTTGACCTGACGCCTTCGCAGCCGACTGTCGACGTGCTGCGCGACCAAGGCTTCATGATGGGCTACGGCATCGATGTAAAAGATCCCAACAAGATCGGCGACGAGACCGATCCGCGCATCGTCGGCCATGACGTCACCAACGGCAACGAAGAGGGCGGCCGCAAGGCGATGGAGAACCTCCTGCAGAAGGACAACACCATCAACGTCATCCACACCATCAACGAGCCCGCCGCTGTCGGCGCCTACCAGGCGCTCAAGGCTGTCGGCCTCGAAAGCCAGGTGCTGATCGTTTCCGTCGACGGCGGCTGCCCCGGCGTGAAGTCGGTGGCCGAAGGTGTCATCGGCGCCACTTCGCAGCAATACCCGCTGCAGATGGCTGCACTCGGCATCGAGGCGATCGCCGCTTTTGCCAAGGACGGAACCAAGCCGAAGCCGACCGAAGGCAAGAACTTCTTCGACACCGGCGTCAACCTGGTGACCGACAAGCCGGCCACCGGCGTCAAGTCCATCGACACCAAGGAAGGCCTCGCCAAGTGCTGGGGCTGATGCCGTTCTGACCGGCATCCAAGGAACCTGAGCGGTCGGGGCTTGATCCCCGGCTGCTTCGGGTGGACGATGGCTCGCGTGACCGCGAACAATCCCGGCAGCAGACCGGAAAGGCGTGGACTGGCGTCGGCGTTTGGCTGAAGCCTACGGGGAGAAAACATGGCTCAAGCTCAGGAATTCGAGAAGGTTCTCTCGAGCAGCGACACCAGCGTTGCTGCTTTTGACGAGCACAAATCGGCCGTCAAGCGTATCCAGCATTTCTTGCATTCGACGCCGGCCGCGGTGCCGCTGATCGTCCTGGTTCTGGCGATCATCGTCTTCGGCATCACCATCGGTGGGCGTTTCTTTTCGTCCTACACGCTGACGCTTATCCTGCAGCAGATCGCCATCATCGGCATTCTGGGGGCTGCGCAGACATTGGTCATCCTGACCGCAGGCATCGACCTGTCGATTGGTGTGATCATGGTGATTTCAGCGGTGATCATGGGCAATTGCGCGGTCTCCTACGGCATGCCGAGCGCGCTCGCAGTGGCGATCGGGCTTGCCGCCGGCGCCGCCTGCGGGCTGCTCAACGGGGTGCTTGTCGCCTACATGAAGCTACCACCCTTCATCGTGACGCTTGGCACCTGGAACATCGTCATGGCCACGAACTTCATCTATTCGGCCAACGAGACGATCCGCGACACCGACGTCGATACCCAGGCGCCGCTGCTGCATCTCTTTGCCATCAGCTTCAAGGTCGGCACTGCGGTGCTGACGCTCGGCGTCATTGCCACGGTCCTGCTCGTGATGATCCTCTGGTACGTGCTCAATCACACGGCGTGGGGCCGCCATGTCTACGCCGTTGGCGATGACCAGGAGGCGGCGAAGCTGTCGGGCATCCAGACCAAGAAGGTGTTGATGACGGTCTACACCTTGGCCGGCCTGATCGCCGCTTTCGCGGCCTGGGTCTCCATTGGCCGCAACGGCTCGATCTCGCCGTCGGCTGCCGTCACCGACTACAATCTGCAGGCCATCACCGCGACGGTGATCGGCGGTATTTCCCTCTTCGGCGGACGCGGCTCCATCCTGGGCACGCTGTTCGGCGCGATGATCGTCGGCGTCGTTTCCATGGGCCTCAACATGCTGGGCGCCGATCCGCAATGGAAGGTGCTGCTCACCGGTGTGCTGATCATCGGCGCCGTGGCAGTCGACCAATGGATCAGAAAGGTGTCGGCATGACCATGACCCAGGAGCCCATCCTCACCGCGCGTGGCCTGATCAAGCGCTATGGCCGTGTCACCGCCCTCGACAATGCCGACTTCGACCTTTATCCCGGCGAAATCCTCGCCGTCATCGGCGACAACGGCGCCGGCAAGTCGTCGCTCATCAAGGCGATTTCCGGCGCGGCCGTGCCCGACGAAGGCGAGATCCGGCTTGAAGGCAAACCCGTCGCCTTTAAATCGCCGATGGAGGCACGCGAAGCCGGCATCGAGACCGTCTACCAGAATCTGGCACTGTCGCCGGCGCTCTCGATCGCCGATAACATGTTCCTTGGCCGCGAGATCCGCAAACCGGGTTTTCTGGGCGATTGGCTGCGTATGCTCGACCGTCCGGCGATGGAAAAGCGCGCCCGCGACAAGCTTACCGAGCTTGGCCTGATGACCATCCAGAACATCAGCCAGGCTGTGGAAACGCTCTCGGGGGGCCAGAGGCAGGGCGTTGCGGTGGCGCGCGCGGCCGCCTTCGGCAGTCGTGTGGTGATCATGGACGAGCCGACGGCCGCCCTTGGCGTCAAGGAAAGCCGCCGCGTGCTCGAGTTGATCCTCGACGTCAAGAAGCGCGGCCTGCCGATCGTGCTGATCTCGCACAACATGCCGCATGTGTTCGAAGTGGCCGACCGCATTCACATCCACCGGCTCGGCCGTCGCCTCTGCGTCATCGATCCCAAGCAATATACGATGTCCGATGCCGTGGCCTTCATGACCGGAGCAAAGGTTCCGCCCGAGGCAGCGCTGGCGGCCTGATACATGTCGCCCAAGTGCTGGAGGGTTGGCGGCACGGCAGGCACGGAACAGGAATTTGAAGCGCGTCGCGCGACCGTCTTGGCGCGTCACACTTGCGAATTGCCAAATTGCCGCAGGGGGCATGCCGGTTCGGGCATGTTTAAATCGATTGAATATATAGCGGTATCAGCTAGCATGGGCTGGGAGGAGCGATGAAAGCCGGTATGATCATGGCAACCGCACGAGAGGCATCATGACGAGCGCGATGACATCCGAACCCCTTCCTCCACTGCTCGAAAATCCTGATCCCAAGACACTCGCACGTGAAGTCTTGGTGGCCCTCAAATACCGGGTCGGCAAGGATACCGCCGTTGCGACCCAGTACGACTGGCTGACCGCCTCGATCAAGGTCGTGCGCGACCGGATCGTCGATCGCTGGATGCAGGCGACGAAGGAGGCGTACGATCAGAAGGAAAAACGCGTCTATTATCTGTCTCTGGAGTTCCTCATCGGCCGCCTGATGCGCGACGCCTTCTCCAATCTCGGCCTGATGGACAACATGCGCGAGGCCCTGTCGTCCCTGGGCGTCGATCTCGATCTCATCGCCGCACTCGAGCCGGATGCCGCACTTGGCAATGGCGGCCTCGGGCGGCTTGCGGCCTGCTTCATGGAAAGCATGGCGACCGTCGACATTCCCGCGCATGGCTACGGCATCCGCTATGCCAACGGCATGTTCCGCCAGGAGATTCACGACGGCTGGCAGGTCGAATTGCCTGAAACCTGGCTCGATCACGGCAACCCGTGGGAATTCGAACGCCGTGAGCGCTCGTTCGAGGTCGGTTTCGGCGGTTCGGTGGAATCGATCACCTCCAAGGACGGACGCCTCGAACGCCATGTCTGGAAGCCGACCGAGCATGTGCTGGCCGTCGCCTATGATACGCCCGTCGTCGGCTGGCGGGCCAACCGCGTCAACACGCTGCGGCTCTGGTCGGGCATGCCGGTCGATCCGATCCTGCTCGACAAGTTCAATGCCGGCGACCACATCGGCGCGCTCGCCGAAAGCAACAAGGCCGATGCCTTGTCGCGCGTGCTCTATCCCGCCGATTCCCACAAGGCCGGGCAGGAACTGCGGCTTCGGCAGGAATATTTCTTCTCCACCGCATCGCTGCAGGACATCGTTCAGCGCCATCTCAGCCAATATGGCGACCTGAAGTCCTTGCCCGACAAGGCTGCGATCCACCTGAACGACACCCATCCGGCCATCGCTGTGCCGGAGTTGATGCGCCTGTTGATGGACGTCCACGGCATGGACTTCGATCAGGCCTGGGACATCACCCAGCGCACCTTCGGCTACACCAACCACACGCTGCTGCCCGAGGCACTGGAAAGCTGGCCGGTGCCGCTGTTCGAGCGGCTTTTGCCGCGCCACATGCAGATCGTCTATGCCATCAACGCTGAAGTGCTTCTGGAGGCGCGTGCGTCCAACCAGTTCTCGGACGAGCAGATCGGCCGCATCTCGCTGATCCAGGAAAATGGCGACCGCCGGGTGCGCATGGGCAATCTGGCCTTTGTCGGTTCGCACTCGATCAACGGCGTTTCGGCGCTTCACACCGACCTGATGAAGGAGACGGTGTTCGCCGATCTGCACAAGCTCTATCCCGATCGCATCAACAACAAGACCAACGGCATCACGCCGCGGCGCTGGCTGATCCAGTGTAATCCCGGGCTGACGTCGCTTGCCCGCGAGGCGATCGGCGACCGCTTTCTCGATGACATCGACGCCATCAAGGATCTCGACGGTTTCGCCGGCGATGCCGCCTTTCGCGACAAGTTCGCCGCCGTCAAGCGAGCCAACAAGGCGCGGCTGGCCAACCTCGTCGCCGACCGGCTCGGCATCAAGGTCGATCCCTCGGCGCTTTTCGACATCCAGATCAAGCGTATCCATGAATACAAGCGCCAGCTTCTGAATATCCTCGAGGCGATTGCCCTCTACGACCAGATCCGCTCGCATCCCGAGCGCGACTGGATGCCGCGCGTGAAATTCTTCGGCGGCAAGGCGGCGCCCAGCTACCACAATGCCAAGCTGATCATCAAACTCGCCAACGATGTCGCCAAGGTCATCAACCGCGATCCGGCCGTGCGCGGTCTGCTGAAGGTGGTGTTCGTGCCGAACTACAATGTCAGCCTTGCCGAGATCATGATGCCGGCCGCCGATCTGTCCGAACAGATCTCGACCGCCGGCATGGAAGCGTCGGGCACCGGCAACATGAAGTTCGCGCTGAACGGTGCGCTGACCATCGGCACGCTCGACGGTGCCAATGTCGAGATCAAGGAATGCGTCGGCGACGACAACATCTTCATCTTCGGCCTGACCACCGCCGAGGTCGCCGAGCGGCGCAACAACGGCTACGATCCGCGCGCCGTCATCGAAGGCTCGCCTGAGCTGGCGCAAGCGGTTGCGGCTGTTTCGTCAGGCGTCTTCTCGCCGGACGATCCGGAGCGTTACCGCGATCTCATCAACGGTCTCTACAACAGCGACTGGTTCATGGTTGCCGCCGATTTCGATGCCTATGCCGCCGCCCAGCGTGAGGTCGATGCGGTCTGGCGCAACAGTCCCGACTGGTACGCCCGGGCAATCCGCAACGTTGCGCGTGTCGGCTGGTTCTCCTCCGATCGCACGATCCGCCAATATGCGAAAGAAATCTGGAACGTGCCTGTCTGATGTGATTGCATGAGGCCGCAAACAATGTGGTCCCGGTGATGTGAATTTGAATGTTGGATTTACATCACTAGAAACAAACACTTGGTGCCCGGGGAGGGACACTGCCTGATGAAGAAGCCGCGCGCGACCGCTGCGACAAGCGGGCCGGATGGACTGGCGCCAGCCGGCGATGTTGCGGCGATTGTTGCCGGCACGCACGGAGATCCCTTCGCCGTCCTTGGTGTCCATGAGGTCGGCAAGAGCCTGTATGCCCGGTGCTTTGTTCCGAATGCCGAATTCGTCACCGCCTACACGCTGACCGGCACCATCGCGGGTGAACTGTCCAGGCGCAACGATGGCGGCTTTTTCGAAGGCAAGCTCTCGATCAAGAAGCGGCAACCCCTGCGCTATCATGCCAGGAACGCCGGCGGCGACTGGTGGCTGACCGATCCCTATTCGTTCGGTCCGGTGCTGGGCCCGATGGACGATTACTACATCGCCCAAGGCTCGCATCTCAGGCTGTTCGATAAGCTCGGCGCCCATGTCATTGATCACGAAGGCGCCACCGGAGTGCATTTCGCCGTCTGGGCTCCCAATGCGCGGCGCGTCTCGGTGGTCGGCGACTTCAACGAGTGGGACGGCCGCCGGCACACCATGCGAGACCGCCGCGACACCGGCATCTGGGAACTGTTCATACCCGACATCGGTGCCGGACGACCCTACAAATACGAGATCATCGGCCCCGATGGTGTGAGGCTGCCGCTGAAGGCCGACCCGTTCGCCTTCAAATCCGAACTGCGTCCGGCTACTGCTTCGGTCGTGGCGGTGCCGCCGGCGCACGAGTGGGGCGACGAGGCGCATCGCAATTTCTGGCGCAATGCCGATCACCGGCGAGAAGCCATCTCGATCTACGAGGTCCATGCCGGCTCCTGGCAGCTTCGCGACGACGGAACGTTCCTGTCATGGGACGAGTTGGCCGACCGGCTGATCCCCTATGTGGTTGAGACCGGTTTCACCCACATCGAATTCATGCCGATCTCTGAACATCCCTACGACCCGTCCTGGGGCTACCAGACGACCGGCCTTTACGCGCCATCGGCCCGCTTTGGCGACCCGGACGGCTTTGCCCGTTTCGTCGATGGCGCCCACCGCGCCGGCGTCGGCGTCATCCTCGACTGGGTGCCGGCACATTTCCCGGTCGACGCGCATGGCCTGGCCAATTTCGATGGCACCGCGCTCTATGAACATGCCGATCCGCGCAAGGGTTTTCATCCCGACTGGAACACCGCGATCTACAATTTCGGCCGCCGCGAGGTGGTGTCGTTCCTGGTCAACAATGCGCTGTTCTGGGCCGAGAAATACCATGTCGACGGTTTGCGCGTCGACGCGGTCGCCTCGATGCTCTACCTCGACTATTCACGCAAGGCCGGCGAATGGATCCCCAACGAGAAGGGCGGCCGCGAGAATCTCGAGGCGGTCAGCTTCCTGCAGAAGATGAACAAGGAGGTCTACGGCCATCATCCGGGCGTCATGACCATAGCCGAGGAATCGACCTCATGGCCGAAGGTCTCGGCACCGGTGCATGAAGGCGGCCTCGGCTTCGGCTTCAAGTGGAATATGGGCTTCATGCACGACACGCTGGAGTATTTCTCCAAGGAGCCGATCTTCCGAAAGCACCACCACAACGACCTCACCTTCGGCCTGACCTACGCCTTCTCGGAGAATTTCGTGCTGCCGCTCTCGCATGACGAGGTTGTGCACGGCAAAGGCACGTTGCTTGGCAAGATGGCCGGCGACGACTGGCAGAAGTTTGCGACGCTACGCGCCTACTACGCTTTCATGTGGGGCTATCCCGGCAAGAAGCTGCTTTTCATGGGGCAGGAGTTCGCGCAGCGCCGCGAATGGAGCGAGGCGCGCGCGCTCGACTGGAACCTGCTTGAATTCCGGCCGCATCGCGGCGTTTGGCAGACGGTGCGCGATCTCAACTATCTCTACCGTTCGCGCCCGGCGCTGCATGGCCGCGACTGCGAACCGGAAGGGTTTTCCTGGCTGATCGTCGACGACAGCCAGAATTCGGTTTTTGCCTGGCTGCGCAGCGCGCCGGGCGGCAGCCCGGTGGCCGTCATTTCCAATTTCACGCCGGTGCCGCGCGATAATTATCGCGTGCCGTTGCCGACATCAGGCAAATGGCGCGAGATCATCAACACCGACGCTTCTGAATATGGCGGTTCCGGCAAGGGCAATGGCGGCATGGTCGAGGCACGGGCGGAGGAAGGAAGCATCGCCGCGACGATGCTCTTGCCGCCGCTGTCCACGATCATGCTCGAGCTCGTCGCCGACTGAACCCATCGACACTGAGTAACATGTCGAGATCGAGTAACTTGGGAGGGTAGAAATGGCAGACTTGAAACGGACCCAGCCGCTGGCGCGCGATGCCATGGCCTATGTATTGGCCGGCGGCCGTGGCAGCCGCCTCAAGGAACTGACCGACCGGCGTGCCAAGCCGGCCGTCTATTTCGGCGGCAAGACGCGCATCATCGACTTCGCGCTCTCCAACGCGCTTAACTCCGGCATTCGACGCCTCGGCGTTGCCACCCAGTACAAGGCACATTCGCTGATCCGTCATTTGCAGCGCGGCTGGAACTTCCTGCGCCCAGAGCGAAACGAAAGCTTCGACATCCTGCCGGCCAGCCAGCGCGTCTCGGAAACGCAGTGGTATGAGGGCACGGCTGACGCCGTCTATCAGAACATCGACATCATCGAGGCCTACGGACCCGAATACATGGTCATCCTGGCTGGCGACCACATCTACAAGATGGACTACGAGATGATGCTTCGCCAGCACGTCGACGCCAATGCCGACGTCACCGTTGGCTGCCTCGAAGTGCCGCGCATGGAAGCCACCGGCTTCGGCGTCATGCATGTCGATGGCAAGGACAACATCATCGCCTTCGTCGAAAAGCCCGCCGATCCGCCCGGCATTCCCGATAAGCCGGAGTTTGCCTTGGCCTCGATGGGCATTTACGTCTTCAAGACCAAGTTTCTGATGGAGCAGTTGCGCCGCGATGCGGCCGAGCCGGGCTCGAGCCGCGACTTCGGCAAGGACATCATCCCCTATATCGTCCAGCACGGTAAGGCGATCGCGCACCGCTTCGCCAAGTCCTGCGTCCGTTCGACCGCCGAGAACGAGGCCTACTGGCGCGACGTCGGAACGGTCGACGCCTATTGGGAAGCCAATATCGACCTGACCGATATCACGCCGGAACTCGACCTCTACGACCGCGACTGGCCGATCTGGACCTATGCCGAATTGAAGCCGCCGGCAAAGTTCGTGCATGACGAGGATGGCCGCCGCGGTTCGGCTGTGTCTTCGCTGGTTTCGGGCGATTGCATCGTCTCGGGGGCTTCGCTGAAAAAAAGCCTGATCTTCACCGGCGCGCGCATCAATTCCTATTCGACGCTCGAAGAAGTCGTCATGCTGCCCGACGTTCATGTCGGCCGGAACGCAAAGTTGAAGCGCGTGGTCATCGACCATGGTGTTAGGATACCGGAAGGGCTGGTGGTCGGCGAAGATCCTATTCTCGACGCCAAGCGCTTCCGCGTTTCCGAAAAGGGCATCTGCCTGGTCACCCAGGACATGATCGACAAGCTGGGGCTCTGACGCATGCAGGTTCTGTCGGTCACGCCGGAAATTTTCCCGCTCATCAAGACCGGTGGGCTTGCCGACGTGACCGGCGCGCTGCCCATTGCCTTGGCGGCCAAGGGCGTGACCGTGCGCACGCTCATGCCCGGCTTTCCGACCGTCATGGCTGCCTTCAAGAAAAAGCGGGCGGTTCTGCAATACCCCTTGCTGCAGGGCGGCAAGGCCTCTGTCCATTCCGTCCAACTCGCCGGGCTCGAACTGTTCGTGCTCGATGCGCCGCATCTGTTCGACCGTCCCGGCGGCCCCTATGGCAATGCGACCGGCGTCGACTGGCCAGACAATTGGCGGCGTTTCGCGGCGTTGAGCCAGGTCGGCGGCGACATCGCCGGCGGCGCCATCTCGGGCTACCAGCCCGACATCGTGCACGCCCATGACTGGCAGTCGGCGATGACGCTGGCCTATATGCGCTATGGCAAGGCGGTCGGCGTGCCTTCGATGATGACCGTCCACAACCTCGCCTTCCAGGGCCAGTTCGGCGCCGGCATTTTCGGCGAGCTTGGCTTGCCGGCGGCGGCGATGGCGCTCGACGGCGTCGAATATTATGGTGGTGTCGGCTTCCTCAAGGCGGGCCTGCAGGCCGCCTGGGCGATCACCACGGTCAGTCCGACCTACGCGCAGGAAATCCGCTCGCCCGAATTCGGCATGGGCCTCGACGGCCTCATCAACATGCGCTCCAGCGATCTCCATGGCATCGTCAACGGCATCGACACCGGCATCTGGGATCCGGAAACCGACAAGCATCTGGTGTCCAACTACACGGGCAGCACGCTGAAGGCGCGCGCACCCAACAGGGCTGCCGTGGAGGATCGCTTCAGCCTTGAGCGCGATGACAGCCCGATCGTCTGCGTGGTCAGCCGCCTGACCTGGCAAAAGGGCATGGACATATTGGCGCTGGTGGTCGACGGCATTGTCGCGACGGGTGCGCGGCTCGCCATCCTGGGATCGGGCGATGCCGGTCTCGAAGGCGCGCTGCTTGCCGCCGCCGCCAGGCATCGCGGCCGCATCGGCGTCGTCGTCGGCTACGACGAGGGGCTGTCGCACATCATGCAGGGCGGCTGCGACGCCATCGTCATCCCCTCGCGCTTCGAACCGTGCGGGCTGACGCAGCTTTACGGCCTGCGCTATGGCTGCGTGCCGGTGGTCGCGCGCACCGGCGGCCTCGCCGACACGGTCATCGACGCCAATGAGGCTGCCGTCTCTGCCGGCGTCGCCACCGGCTTCCAGTTCGCGCCCAACAATGGCGGCGCCTTGCTGCACGCTATCCGCCGCCTCGTCGACGCCCATGCCAGTCCGACGGTCTGGGAATCACTGCAGCGCCAGGGCATGAAAGCCGATGTGTCGTGGGACAAGAGCGCGGAAAAATACGTCGAACTCTATCGTTCGCTGCTTTCGAAAAGGGTTGCCTGAAGCATGATACGGACCGTTCCCACCAAGCCTTATTCCGACCAGAAGCCCGGCACGTCGGGCCTGCGCAAGAAGGTGCCTGTCTTTCAGCAGGAGCACTATGCCGAGAATTTCATCCAGTCGATCTTCGACGCGCTCGACGGTTTCAAGGGCAAGACCCTGGTGATCGGTGGCGACGGCCGCTTCTACAACCGCGAGGTCATCCAGAAGGCCATCGCCATCGCAGCCGCCAACGGCTTCGGCAAGGTGATGGTCGGGCAGGGCGGCATCCTGTCGACGCCAGCCGCTTCGCATGTCATCCGCAAATACAAGACCTTCGGCGGCATCATCCTGTCGGCCAGCCACAATCCGGGCGGCCCGCATGAGGATTTCGGCATCAAGTACAATGCCGGCAATGGCGGCCCGGCGCCGGAAAAGCTCACCGACGCGATCTTCGAAAAGACCAAGGCGATTTCGAGCTTCAAGATCGCCGATATCGATCCGATCGACATCGACACAACAGGCACGGTCAAGGCCGCCGGCATGACGGTCGAGATCATCGATCCGGTCGTGGACTATGCCGCGCTGATGGAAAGCCTGTTCGATTTCGACGCCCTGCGCAAACTCTTCAAGTCCGGCTTCCGCATGCGCTTCGACGCCATGCACGCGGTGACCGGTCCCTACGCCAAGGAGATCCTGGAAAACCGGCTCGGCGCGCCCAATGGCACCTGCCGCAATTTCAAGCCGCTGCCGGATTTCGGCGGCCATCACCCGGACCCTAACCTCGTCCATGCCAAGCACCTCTATGACGAGATGATGGGACCGGACGCACCGGATTTCGGCGCCGCCTCGGATGGCGATGGCGACCGCAATCTGATCATCGGCAAGGGCATTTTCGTCACCCCGTCGGATTCGGTCGCCATGCTCGCCGCCAATGCGCGTCTGGCGCCCGGCTACAAGGCCGGTTTGAAAGGCATTGCACGCTCGATGCCGACCAGTGGCGCGGCCGATCGCGTTGCTGAAAAACTCGGCGTCGGCATCTATGAGACTCCGACCGGCTGGAAATTCTTCGGCAATCTGCTCGATGCCGACATGGCGACGATCTGCGGTGAAGAGAGTGCCGGCACCGGCTCCAACCATGTCCGCGAAAAGGACGGCCTGTGGGCGGTGCTTTTGTGGCTCAACATCCTCGCCGCGCGTGGCGAAAGCTGCAAGCAGATCGTCACCGAGCACTGGGCGACCTACGGTCGCAACTACTATTCGCGGCATGATTATGAAGAGGTCGAGAGCGACCGCGCCAACGCGCTGGTCGACGAACTGCGTGCCAAGCTCGGCTCGCTGCCTGGCACCAGCGTGCGCGGCCTGAAAATCGCCAGTGCCGACGATTTTGCCTATCACGATCCGGTCGACGGTTCGATCAGCGAGCATCAGGGCATCAGGGTTCTGTTCGAAGGTGGTTCGCGGGTCGTCTTTCGGCTGTCCGGCACCGGCACGTCGGGCGCGACGTTGCGCGTCTACATCGAGCGCTACGAGCCGGACAAGTCTCGGCACGATCTCGACACCCAGGCCGCCCTTGCCGATCTGATTGCCGCGGCTGACGATATTGCCGGGATTCACAGCCATACCGGCCGCCCCAAGCCGAGCGTGATCACTTGAGAGTGGCTGCGCGCGTTTCACCTTCTCCCCTTGTGGGAGAAGGTGGCCGAGCGAAGCTCGGTCGGATGAGGGGTGCTCCAGCTTGGCGCAAACCGATGTCCAGATCACTAACGCCGCGTTCCTTTCAACACCCCTCATCCGTCTCGGCGCTGCGCGCCGATCCACCTTCTCCCGCGAGGGGAGAAGGTGAGGCGCGGGCATGACCCAGCTCGGCGCCACAGTCACCCGCGAAGGCATCCGCTTTGCCGCCTGGTCGCAGGCCGCCCGTCGGCTTTGGGTCTCGATCTTCGACGAGCAGGGCATGCGGGAAATCGAACGGCTCGAACTGCAGCGGGAAGGCGAGGGCGTCCACGCGCTGTTCGTTGCAGGTCTTGGCTCCGGAACCCGCTACGGTTTCCGCGCCGACGGGGACTATGCGCCGGAGCATGGACTGTGGTTCGACCCCGACAAATTGCTGACCGATCCCTACGCCGTCGAGATTGACAGGCCTTATGCCTATGACTGGCGGCTGGCCGATCGCCGGGGCGAGGGGGGCGATACCGCGTCGCTGATGCCGAAGGCGATCGCGGCTGCGCTACCGAAGCCTGTGCAGGCTGCGCCGCCGCTCTTCCGCGCCGGCGGCCTGGTCTACGAAATTCCGGTGCGCGCCTTCACCATGCTGCATTCGGACGTTCCCGAAAAATTGCGCGGAACAGTCGCCGCACTTGCTCAACCGGCGATCGTCGAGCACCTGAAAAAACTCGGCGTTGGCGCGGTCGAATTGATCCCGGTGACCGCGTCGATCGACGAACGGCATCTGCCGCCGCTCGGGCTGCGCAACGCCTGGGGCTACAATCCCGTGACGTTCATGGCCCTCGATCCGCGCCTTGCGCCGGGCGGCATCATGGAACTGCGAAACACGGTCGCTGTGCTGCGCCAGGCTGGTATCGGCGTCATCCTCGACCTCGTCTTCAACCACACCGGCGAGAGCGACAGGCTTGGTCCCACGCTGTCGCTGCGCGGCTTCGACAACCAGGCCTACTACCGGCACACACCTGATGGCAGGCTGGCCAACGACACCGGTACCGGCAACACAGTCGCTTGCGACCATCCTGTGGTCCAGGAGATGGTCCTCGACACGCTTCGCCATTTCGTCAGGGATGCCGGTGTCGATGGCTTCCGCTTCGACCTCGCTCCCATTCTGGGGCGGGTCGAGGGCACATTCGATGCCGAGGCGCCGCTGCTGAGAGCGATGCGCGATGACGCACTGCTGGCCGATCGCGTGTTGATCGCCGAGCCGTGGGACATCGGCCCCGACGGCTATCAGCTCGGCAATTTTCCAGCGCCCTTCCTCGAATGGAACGACAAGTATCGCGACGATGTAAGACGGTTCTGGCGTGGCGACGCCGGCATGGTCGGCGCCCTGGCGACCCGGCTCGCCGGTTCGTCAGATGTGTTTGCCGCGAACGGGCAAGGCGCCAGCCGCAGTGTCAATTTCATCGCCGCCCATGACGGCATGACGCTCGCCGACATCGTGCGCTACGAGCGCAAGCACAACGAAGCCAATGGCGAGCAGAACCGCGACGGCCACAATGAAAACCTGTCCTGGAACAACGGCGTGGAAGGTGATGCGGACAACCCGGCCGTGGCAGCGGCTCGCCAGAACGACCAGCGCGCTCTGCTCGCCGCGCTGTTTGCCTCGCGCGGCACCATCATGCTGACCGCGGGCGACGAATTCGGCCGCACCCAGCAAGGCAACAACAACGCCTATGCCCAGGACAACGAGATCACCTGGCTCGACTGGGCCGGCCGCGACCAGGCGCTGGAGCGCTACACGGCGGAACTCTCGAGGCTGCGCCGATCGATGCCGGCGCTTTCCGACACAAGCTTCCTCACTGGCCAGCCGCCGGCAGGTTCGGAGATACCGGACGTCGCATGGCTTGCTGAGACGGGCGCGCCGCTCGATGAACAGAGCTGGCAGGATCCGCAGCGGCACCGTCTTGTCATGGTCCTGAGTGGCGCCAGCGATGACGACCGCCGTCTTGCGGTGCTTGTCAACGGCGATCGCCGGGCCTGCATGTTCACCTTGCCTGAACGAGACGGATTCTTCTGGGCCCCAGCTATCGAAGCGCCGGATGCGGCGGATATCTCGCGGCCAATATCCGGGCGGACGATGATCTTCATGATCGAACGAGCGCAGGCCGGCACAAGGGAGAAGCGCAATGGCGGCGAGTGACAAGAAGGGATGGTGGCGCGGTTGCGCCATCTACCAGATCTATCCGCGCTCCTTCCAGGACACGACCGGCGATGGCAGCGGCGATCTCGCCGGTATCACATCGAGGCTCGCCCATGTCGCCTCGCTCGGTGTCGGCGCCATCTGGCTGTCGCCTTTCTTCAAGTCGCCGATGGCCGATATGGGCTACGACGTGTCGGACTACTGCGATGTCGATCCGATGTTCGGCACGCTCGAGGATTTCGATGCGCTGGTCGCCGAGGCGCATCGTCTCGGCCTGAAGATCATCATCGACCAGGTGCTGTCGCATTCATCCGACAAG
The DNA here is from genome assembly GCF_003997175.1 of Mesorhizobium sp. Primo-A. Lineage (NCBI taxonomy): Bacteria > Pseudomonadati > Pseudomonadota > Alphaproteobacteria > Hyphomicrobiales > Phyllobacteriaceae > Mesorhizobium > Mesorhizobium sp. Primo-A. The sequence continues at coordinate 159,680 of NZ_RZTG01000012.1, read as the reverse complement.
CACGACTGGTTTGTCGAAAGCCGCGCCAGCCGCGATAACCCCAAAGCCGACTGGTATGTCTGGGCCGATACCAAGCCAGATGGCAGCGCGCCAAACAACTGGCTCTCCGTCTTCGGTGGCCCGGCCTGGGAATGGGATTCTACCCGCCGGCAGTATTACATGCACAATTTCCTCCCCTCGCAGCCCGATCTGAATTTCCACAATCCGGAGGTTCAGGACGCGCTTCTGGAAACTGTGCGCTTCTGGCTGGAGCGCGGCGTCGACGGTTTTCGGCTCGATACGGTCAATTACTATGTCCACGACCGCTGGTTGCGCAGCAATCCACCCTTGGCATCAAGCGTCGCCGGCACCAACAGCGAGACCAACACCTACCTTTACCAGGAGCACCTGTTCGACAAGACGCAGCCGGAAAACCTGGCGTTCCTGCGCCGCTTCAGGGCGCTGCTCGACGAATATGACGACCGCGCCGCCGTCGGCGAGATCGGCGATGAAGGCCGCTCGCTGCAGACGCTCGCGGCCTACACTTCAGGCGGCGACAAGCTGCATATGTGTTACACCTTCGACCTGCTCGGTCCGCAGTTCTCGGCTGCGCATGTGCGTGGCTGCGTCGAAGCCTTCGAGGCGGCCGTCTCCGACGGCTGGGTCTGCTGGGCCTTCTCCAACCATGACGTGGCGCGCCATGTCAGCCGCTGGACAAGGCCGGACAGCGAGCCCGACGCGGTCGCAAGATTCTCGATCATGCTGCTCGCCTGCCTGCGCGGCTCGATCTGCCTCTACGAGGGCGAGGAACTCGGGCTGGAGGAGGCGGAGCTGGCCTATGAAGATCTGCGCGATCCCGTCGGCATCCGCTTCTGGCCAGGCGTCAAGGGCAGGGATGGGTGCCGCACGCCGATGGTGTGGGAGGCCGGCGCCGACAATGCAGGCTTCTCCACGGCCAGGCCCTGGCTGCCGATACCGGCCAGCCATCGCGCTCGCGCCGTTGACGTCCAGAATGCCGACACGGTCTCTGTGCTCGCGTCCTACCGGGCTGCGCTGGCCTTGCGCGGGGAGCATGAGGCGCTGATATCCGGCTCGATCCGCTTTCTCGACGCCAAGGGTGACCTGCTCGCTTTCATCCGCGACGGCGGCGGTGAAAGACTGCTCTGTGTCTTCAATTTCGCCGGAGGACCGGCCAATTGGCCGTTGCCGGGGGACATCGGAGCGGTTGCGCAGCTGGATGGCAATGCCGCGGTCGTCGAGACTGAGCTTTTGCTGCCAGCGCTCGGAGCCTTTTTGGGCAGGCTCGACTGATATCCCGACGTTACTGCACCAGCACGGCACGTCCGCATGTCGCGCCGGTGACCCGGACATCGGCCACGCCGAGATGCACGCCGAGCGTATCGAGTAGATTGTAAAGCAATGTGTCGACTGGTGCGGTCACGGTTTTCAGAAGCGTCGTCACAGCTGGCTTCACGGTGCCGAGCAACGCCGTTACGTCAAGCCCGAGGATACCAAGCGCATTGACGGAAAGCGACAACTTGTCGACCAGTGACGTTGTCAGCGTCTGGGTAATGTCCCGTGTCGGCGTCGTCTTGATGGTTTTGGCGGCGATCTCGGTTTTGTTGAAGACCAGGTTGGTCGGGCTGACGTTGGTGATGTCGGCACCCGCCGAACCCTTCACCAGTATTAGCGGGATTTTTAGCAGCAGCAGATTGAGGCTGACATCCGCGATGTTGGCGTCGGAGAACGACTGCGGGTTGCTGAAATCCGCGAAGGCGGTGGGGCTGTTATCGGCATCGCTGGCGGCAAGGTTCACCGCCGCGATGCCGGGCTTCGCGGCAATGGTAACCTTCAGGCTGTCGGGGCCGGTCGGGCAGTTGATGTCGGTCAGCTTGGCCTCGGCGTAGGCTACTTCGACATTCAGCGGCAGCTTGACCGACAGCAGGCTGATACCGCCGCCCAGGTTTGGGTTGCCGACGCCGACCGTGACAAGCAGCTTAATGCGCGTTTGCGCGGTGCGAACCACGGTGCCGGCTTCTCCAACCGCCAGCCATGGCGAGGATTGCGGTGGTTCGCCGATGGCGATGGCGAGCGTGGTCGACAGCACCCCGGGAATGGTGGCTCCGAGGGCGACGTCGACCTGTTTTGAACCGTTTGCCAGTCCGGCGGCGGCCGTCAGCATTCCCAAGGCGCTGGCGTCGACGCCGAGGCCGGCGGGCCTTTGGCCGAGGCCCAACTTGCCGACGGAGCCGAGATCGACCAGATGACTGAGCGGGATCTGGACCGTGCTGGTCGACTTGGACGCGATCGTCTGCAGGGCGACCTTGGCCGTGTTGCCAAGCCCAGGCACATTGGCCATGGCCGTGGCGATCTGGCCGACGGTCGCCTTCGATGCCAGCACATCCGAATACGAGACGCCGGTCAGGTTCAGCTGTGTGGCAAGGCCGTCCACGAAGGAGAGCACGCTCACATCCGCGGAGATCAGCGCGTTGTAGTCCATGACACTGAGCGAGATGTTGCTGCCGAGCAGTCCGCCGAGAAGCGCGTTGAGGATACCGCCATCGAGGCTGGCGAGCCTCGATCCGACCGAGAATGTCGCCTGTGGCGTCATGCTGGCGGTGGCTTGGGTGCCGATGACGGGAGTGGGGATCAGGGAACTCGCGAAATAGCGGGCGGGGATCTTCTTCAGGGTGACACGGACGGCATTGTAGGGGGTTATGCTGGCCTGGAAACGCTGGCCCACATTGGCCCCGGATGCCACATATCGCCCGGGCGTGACCGTCACGACGGTTTTGCCGACCGCCGGCTCGATCGTCTGTCCCGAGCTTTGAACGACAACCCCTGGCATGCCGTTGTCGGTCAGCGTGGTAACGACCGCTGTATTGACATTGGTCATGTTCGAGGCGGCGGTGATCGCCGCCAGATCCACCATTGCCTGCGCTTCGCGGCGCTCGGTGTAGATCGAGGCTTCGTCGATGGCCACTGCGGCCAGCGCCAGCGCCACCGGCGCGCTCAATGCCGCCATGACGGTGAAGTTCGCTTTCCTGTCACTCAGCATCAACCGGGCAAGCCGACCGATCCCATTGCACGCATGCAGCAGCATTCAAATGCCCCCGACCCTGATCGTTGACTGGCGCCTGATCGTGGTCCCGGGCATGGCTATGCCCGGGAAAAGGTTCCAGATCGGCAGGTTGCGGGCGTCGTATTGGATGGACACCACGAACTGGCTTCCATCGGCCGTGCTGTCGTTGGCCTGGTAGGTCAACTTGCTGACATCCACGAAGGGATATCCGCCGGCATTGTTGGTGACGAAGCTGGTTACGAGCGTTTGACGTTCGGTCTGGTTCAACCCGGCAATTGCCGTGCGGGCGGCATCCGCTGCGATCTGCTGGATCGAGTTGGCGGCGCCGAAGTATATACCGTATGCAACCATTCCGAGTAGAAGAAGAATGAAAATCGGTGAAAGCAAGGCAAATTCAACCGCAGAGGTACCGCGCTCTTCTTGAAAGTTCCGCATTAGTTGACGGATTTTGGGCAATTTACTTGCTCCGTTACTCATAGCCGCCGCGCGTCTGAAGCTCGAACCGTATAGAAGGTACTCGTAATGTAACCTCAGGTTGCTTAAGAACGCATTAAGACATTCCGGCAAACTGGCATGGCTCCCGATTCGCGGTGAAAAATAGCGTCGAGGTGAAGAAACCAAGTCAAGCTTTTGGTTTCGGCTGGTGTTTCAGCGGCCACACCATAGCTTTCGTCCGCCTTACTTTGGGTGACCCAGAGAGTCTGTTGAAATAAAAATTCTCCGCGTTAGTGTCTGGGCACGAGCCGCAGGACGGGAACCAGCGGCGCGCTCAAAGGGGTCAGATATCGGCTCCAGGGCGTCAACACTTAATAGGCGCGCCAACGGCGGCGCCGACAGGGAGAACTTCATGCTGAAAAACATGCTGAAGGCGACTGTGTTCGCCACGACGATGACGCTGGCCGCCGGGACGTTCTACACGCAGGCCTTTGCCGAGACCGTCTATAACAGGGGCACCGCCGCTGAATCGGAGTCGGTCGATCCGCACAAGACCTCGACGGTTTACGAAGCCAATGTCCTGCGCGACCTGTTCCAGGGCTTGGTCATGCAGGACCAGAAGGCCAATCTCATTCCTGGTGCCGCCGAGAGCTGGACGGTTTCGGACGACGGAACCGTCTATACGTTCAAGCTGCGCAAGGACGGCATGTGGTCGGATGGCAGCCCGGTTACGGCTGACGATTTCGTCTATGCCTTCCACCGGCTGGAGGATCCGGCGACCGGCGCCGAATACGCCTCGATGCTGTATCCGGTAAAGGGTGCGGAGGACGTCAACACCAAGAAGGGCAAGCCTGAGGACATGGGCGTCAAGGCGATTGACGCAAATACGCTGGAGGTCACGCTGAAGGCGCCGACGCCCTACTTCCTGGAGATGCTGACCCACCAGGCGACCTATCCGGTGAGCAAGGCCTCCATCGAAAAGCTCGGCGCCGATTGGATCAAGCCCGGCAATCTCGTTTCGAACGGCGCCTATACGCTGGCCGAATGGGTTCCCAACGATCATATGAAGCTGGTCAAGAACCCGAAATTCTGGGATGCGGCGACCGTCAAGTTCGACGTCGTCAACTACATCCCGACCGAGGACCGCTCTTCGGCGATGAAGCGCTTCGAGGCAGGCGAACTGGACAGCTACGACGACCTTCCGACTGAACAGCTCGCCGATCTCAAGACCAAGTTTGGCGACCAGATCCACGTTGGACCGTATCTCGGCACCTATTATTATGCGATCAAGACCGACAAGGCGCCGTGGGATAATGTAGAGCTGCGCAATGCCATCTCGATGGCGATCGACCGCGACTTCCTCGCCGAAAAAGTCTGGCAGAACTCGATGCTGCCCGGCTATTCAATGGTGCCTCCCGGCATCGAAGGCTACACGCCGGCAATGGCCAAATATGCGGACATGCCGCAGATCGACCGCGAGGATGCGGCCAAGAAGATCCTCGAGAAACTCGGCTATACGCCCGAAAAGCCGCTGAAGATGGAAATCCGCTATAACACGTCGGAAAACCACAAGAACACTGCGGTGGCGATCCAGGAACAGCTGAAGCCGCTTGGCGTCGACGTCACGCTGCTCAACACCGACACCAAGACCCACTACTCCTTCCTCGAGCAGAAGGGCAACTATGATCTGGCACGTGCCGCCTGGATCGCCGATTACAAGGATCCGGAAACCTTCCTCGGCATCTCGCGCAAGGCCAGCGGCAACAATTATTCGGACTACAACAGCCCGGCCTATGAAGCGGCCATGGACAAGGCGGCCGCCGCCGGGGGCAACCCCGAACAGCGCATGAAGGAACTGGCCGACGCCGAACGCATCCTGGTCGACGACGTCGGCCAGATACCGCTCCTCTATTACAGCTACCACGATATCGTCTCCTCGAAGCTGCATGGCTTCGTCGACAACGTGATGGACGTGCATCCGTCGCGCTTCGTCAGCAAGGACTAACCCTGGCCAAGCCACCGCGCCTTCCAGGCGCGGTGGCGATGGTTTGCCATCGCATCGGCCCGGGTACCGGAATTCGATTTCGGCAAATGTCGGTGCGAAGATTTGAAAGCTGGAGCGCGGCCGTCCAACTGGACGCGCGCGGCTCTGGATCAAGCGGGGCACCGATGCTGCGATACGTATTACGGCGGCTTCTGACCGCCATTCCAACGCTGTTCGTCATCGTGACAATGGCGTTTTTCCTGATGCGCGTCGCGCCGGGCGGTCCATTCAACCAGGAGCGGGGGCTCAGTCCCGAGATCAGGGCCAATCTCGAAGCCCAGTTTGGCCTCAACGACCCGCTCTGGCTGCAATTCGTCCACTATCTCGGCAATCTGTTGCGCGGCAATTTCGGCCCGAGCTACAACATGCCGGATTTCACCGTCACCGAACTGTTCGCCAAGGGGCTGCCGATTTCGGTCCAGCTCGGCGCCTCGGCGCTTGTCCTGGCGCTGCTGCTCGGTTCCGTGCTCGGCACCATTGCGGCGCTCAATCAGAACAAGCTTGGCGACTATACGGTGATCGCGCTGGCGACGGCCGGCAGCACCATCCCAACCTTCGTCATCGCGCCGGTGATCCAACTCCTGTTCGGGCTGACCTGGAGGCTGCTGCCGATCGGTGGGTGGGGCGATGGCGCTTTCATCAACAAGGTCGGTCCGGTGCTGACGCTCGCCCTGCCGCAGATCGCCATCGTCGCCCGGCTGATGCGTGGCTCGATGATCGAATCCTTGCGGTCCCACCACATCCGCACGGCGCGCGCGCTGGGCCTGTCCGACTGGTCGGTGGTGGTCAAGCATGCTTTGCGCGGCGCCATCCTGCCGATCGTCTCCTTCACCGGTCCGGCGGCGGCGGCACTGCTGACCGGCTCGGTCATCGTCGAGACGATCTTCTCCATCCCAGGCGTCGGCCGCTATTTCGTCGATGCCGCGCTCAATCGTGACTACACGCTGGTGATGGGAACGGTGGTGGTGATCGCCATCTTTACCATTGTCTTCAACCTGATCGTCGACGTCATGTACGCGGTCGTCGATCCGAGGGTGCGCTATGACTGACATCGCGGCCACAGTCGCCCCCACCGTCATCGGCCGTTCGCTCTGGGGGGATGCCTGGGCGCGGCTCAAGGCCAATCGCGCCGCCATGTTCAGCCTGTATTACCTTGCCCTGATCGGTGTCGTCAGCGTGTTCGGGCCGTGGTTCGTGCCGCATCAATACACCACCATCTATGCCGACTATGTGCGCATGCCGCCAAGCCTGTCAGCCTATCCGAAGGCCGACATGATCGAGACGGCGCTCACCGAAGCGATCAAGCGCATGCGGGTCGACATCAAGGAATGGCGGCAGGAAGGCAACCAGGTCTTCGTCACCGTCAAGTCGACCAGGCCGATCGACGATCGCAACATCCGCTATCTTGACCGATCCGATGCCTTTGACGACACCAAGATCGAGAGCAAGTCGCCGGACGGTCTCGAAGTGACGATGAGCGCCTCGATCAAGCAGCAATATTTCCTGTTCGGCACCGACAACACCGGACGGGACCTGTTGTCGCGCACGCTGATGGCCGGGCGTATATCGCTGGCCATCGGCCTGCTCGCGGGCGTCGTGGCGGTGGTCATCGGCGTGGTCTACGGGGCCGCTGCCGGTTTTGCCGGAGGCAAGGTCGACGAGGTGATGATGCGCATCGTCGACGTGCTCTATTCCTTGCCCTTCATCTTCTTCGTCATCATGCTGGTGGTGTTCTTCGGCCGCAACTTCGTGCTGATGTTCCTGGCCGTCGGCGCCGTGCTGTGGCTCGACATGGCGCGCATCGTGCGCGGCCAGGCACTGTCGATCCGCCGCCAGGAATATGTCCAGGCGGCGGAAGCCATGGGCGTCGGCCAGCGCGGCATCCTGCTGCGCCACGTCATCCCCAACCTGCTCGGCCCGGTGGTCATCTACATGACGCTGCTGGTGCCGCAGGTGATCATCCTGGAAAGCTTCCTATCGTTTCTCGGCCTCGGCGTGCAGGAGCCGATGACCAGCTGGGGCGTTCTGATCTCGGTCGGCGCCAAGAACATCGGCACCGCCAACTGGCTGCTCCTGTTCCCCGCCTTCTTCCTCGTCTCGACGCTGTTTGCGCTGAACTTCGTCGGCGACGGCCTGCGCGACGCACTCGACCCGAGGGATCGCTAAGATGGGGATCGCTAAGATGCGGGTCGATAAAGAGGGGGACCGCTGAGATGGCTGCTTCCGAAACGATCCTCAGCGTCAAGGATTTGCGTGTCCGCTTCCGCACGCTCGACGGCGCCGTCGAGGCGGTCAAGGGCATAAACATCCATGTCAAATCGGGCGAGACCGTTGCCGTGGTCGGCGAATCCGGCTCCGGCAAAAGCCAGACGATGATGGCGGCGATGAGCCTGCTGGCGTCGAATGGCGAAGCGACAGGCAGCGTCGACTATCGTGGCCGCAATCTTCTAACACTCAGCAAATCCGAGCTCAACAAGGTCCGTGGCCGCAAGATCAGCATGATCTTCCAGGAGCCGATGACTTCGCTCGATCCGCTCTATTCAATCGGCAACCAGTTGATCGAACCGATCCGCCGGCATCGGGGCCTGAATGTCGCCGAGGCGCGTGAAGAAGCGCTCAAACTGCTGCGGCTGGTGCATATTCCCGATCCCGAGCGGCGGATGAAATCCTATCCGCACGAAATGTCGGGTGGCCAGCGCCAGCGTGTGATGATCGCGATGGCTCTCGCCAACGACCCTGACATATTGATCGCCGACGAGCCGACGACGGCGCTCGATGTGACCATACAGGCGCAGATCCTGATGCTTCTGGCCGAATTGCAGCGCAAGCTCGGCATGGCGATCGTCTTCATCACCCACGATCTTGGCATCGTCCGCCGCTTTGCCGATCGGGTCTATGTCATGCGCCAGGGCGAGGTTGTCGAGGAGGGGGAGGCGGAGGCCATCTTCGTCAACCCACAGCATGCCTACACGAAAATGCTGCTGGCGGCCGAGCCGACCGGCAGCAAGGCGCCGCCGCCCGCCAACGCCCCAGTGCTGCTCGAAGGCAGGAATGTCGAAGTGACGTTCAGGATCGGCGGCGGGTTTCTTGCTGGCGAACCGCTGATGCTGCGTGCAGTCGATCACATCTCGATCCGGCTGCAGCGCAACCAGACCATCGGCATCGTTGGTGAATCCGGCTCGGGCAAATCGACTCTTGGCCGCGCCTTGCTGCGGCTGTTGCCGAGTGACGGGCTCATCCGTTTCGGCGATCGCGACATTTCCCAAGCCGACAGGCAGGCGATGCGGCCGCTGCGGCGCCAGATGCAGCTCGTCTTCCAGGACCCGTTCGGCTCGTTGTCGCCGCGCATGACTGTCGGCCAGGTCATCACCGAAGGACTTCTGGTGCATGAGCCTGACCTTTCGGGCAAGCAGCGTGATCAACGCGCGGTCGAGGCCTTGCGCGAGGTCGGCCTCGACCCCAACGCCCGCAACCGCTACCCGCACGAATTCTCCGGCGGTCAGCGGCAGCGCATCGCCATTGCCCGCGCCATGATCCTGAAGCCCAGGCTGGTGGTATTGGATGAGCCGACTTCGGCGCTCGATCGCTCTGTGCAGAAACAGATCGTCGAACTGCTGCGCAAGCTGCAGGCGGACCACGAATTGTCCTATCTCTTCATCAGCCACGATCTGTCGGTCGTGCGCGCCATGGCCGACTACATCATCGTCATGAAACAGGGCAAGATCGTCGAGGAAGGGCCGACCGAGGCGATCTTCAGCAATCCGCAGCACGCCTACACACAGACGCTGATGGCCGCCGCGATCGACGTGACGCGATTTCGCCTGAGCGCCTGAACCGGGCTCTGCACCGAGGCGTTGGCTGTCCGCTCAATTCGCGGACCTCTGGCACTTGCGCGCTCGCACGGCGGCAATGGCATCCTGTTGCTGCTTAAGCCGGTCGATCCTGGCTGTTTCACGGTTGGCTACCGCGGTCTTCACGCGTGAGCCGCCGAGCAGCCAGCGTGGAACATTGGTGTTGGCGACCTTGCCGCGCGTGATTGCCGTTTGCGAGATGTCACGGGCGACGTCTCCCATCGCACTGTTGAGGTCGGTGCACGTCATTGAATCGTATTTCGCCGGATCGACGGTTCTGCCGAGCGATGAACAGCCAGCGACGAGAACCAGCGTCATCACAAGAATCAAGGGCGGGGCTGTGGTTGAATTCAAATTCATGTCGCACTCGGCCCGCCGTTTCACTCATTCCATCAGGTCCATCGACCCTAGAGCCGACGGGCCTTTTCGTCAAAATATGCGGCCGCGAAGCAACCTGCCACAGGGTTCGGCCATGCGGGCCGACGGCAGGAACATCCCCAGTCTGAATTGCTATCTGCCGGGTGTGGAGTTCAATCGCTGGCAAACGGAGAGTGCCGGTTCCGGCGACGTCGAGGCGGCTTTCCTAAGCTGCTTCGGCCACCAACGTCGACGGGGGACCGCCGAGCACTGTCTGAGCGATCTCGGCGTCATTTTCATCGACATGCGCCGTCACCAGGACGACGCCCTCGGCCACGTCCTGATCATCCGCCTTCATGGCGTGCAGGGCGAATGTTCCAAACAGACCGCCGGCAACGCCGCCACAGACCGCGCCAGCCACCGCTGTTGGCAATACGCTCGCAGCAACAGGATTGATGCCAACTGCCGCAACGACGCTCAGACATGCCAACCCGCCGGCAGCAGCGCCCAGTACCGATCCCAAAGCGGAAACCCAAACAGATCCTGTCTCGTCATTGTAAGGCCCGATGATCGCGATCTGTACGCGAGGAATTCCGGCCGCCACCAAGTCGCTAGCGACCCGCGTCGCATCGGCGTGGGAATCAAAAAGTCTGCTAATCGTCGGCATGGTCGCTTAACGCTTCGGGCTGTTCAGCAGCGTGTCGGTGAGGAATGACGCGGCAATCAGGTCGTCAACCTCGATTCGGCCCTCGCCGCCCTCCATGATGGCCGCGACCTTCTGGAAGGTCTTCATCTCGTCTTCGGTAATCTGGGCTTGCTGCATCCTGGCCTTGATCTCTGTTACTCGCGTGCTCAGGGCATCGGATCGTTTGGTCTCACGGTTCGACATGCTGCTGCTCTTGGTTTCATCGATCATTTTTGCCCGCCACCCCGAATTTGGGGCAAGCGCATGCGTTTCCAACCTGGACTTCGGTCGGGCAGGGGTCAGACCTAAGTCTGGCTAGGGGCAATTGTCTTGCCGACGGTGCTGCCAAAAGCATGATCAAAGGGCCTCTCGTGGCCCGATTCCTTCAAGAATCGGGCCGGAGATCTGTGGTCAGTACCCGTCGTTCTCGATCACCACGGGATGGTGCCGATGGTGGTGGCGATGGGTGGAAACGGAACCTGTCACGACAACGGTATCGCGGTGATGATGCCGGCGCCCATGGTCGTAGAACGCCACAGTACCATGGCGGCGGTGGTGCAAGCGCTGACCGTCTTCGTTGATGATCTTGACGCTGCCGTGATGTCGATGATGGGTTCTAACAACCACATCGGCTTCGGCTGCCGAAGCCACGACGGGCAGTCCAATGGAAATCGCCAACGCGCACATGATCATTGTTTTCATTGCAATTTCTCCATTTTCTTAATTAGCCCTTCATTGGATTAACTGCCCCTGATCACTTTGGTTCCGGTGGTCCGGCATCGGCCCGAACGTTCACTGGTCATCGCCGGATCTCGTCAACGACGGAACATTAGACGTGCCTGATGGTTTTATTTCTCGCAGCCGGGATCACGATTTGGTGTCTGCTGCGGATCAGTCGGCAAAGACTGGTCGGCCCGCGTTCTCCGCCAGAGGCGCGGGCTTCCCCCAGGCAACAGGAGAGAGATCATGAACAATATCATTTGGCTCGTTGGAGCTGTGGTCATCGTGATAGCGATCTTGAGCTTTTTTGGCCTCCGCTAGCCGGACGCGCGTGCCAGTTGAGATGTTTTCCGGAATCTGTCCGCGAGCGCACGTATGAAGGCATAAAGCGGCCGGTTGACCGTCTGGTTGCTGTCCAGTGCAACAGGCATCGCTGTCGGCCGGCGGGGAGACGCGAGTAATCTCGCTTGAGGGGCAGGTGGAGCGCCGAAGTCGGGATGCGCTAACTCTTTGTTTTTTCTGGTCGGAGTGGCAGGATTTGAACCTGCGACCCCCTCGTCCCGAACGAGGTGCGCTACCAGGCTGCGCTACACTCCGTGACCAGACCGCGGGCTTATAGCCGCCACACTTCGTTCCTGCAAGCGGCATGGCAGCACTTCTGTCGCATTTCATCGGCTTTCGTCGAGCATAGCCCGAAAGGCTCGGATTCCCTCCTGGGATAAACGTGGCTTAAAGCCTTCTGTGCTAAGCCGCAGTCCTCGACAACTCGTAATTTCCGCCACTCGGAGTTTTCCAGTCTTGTCCTTCAGCATCGTTGGCGACGCCCGGCCCAACAGTTTCGAGTTCGAAACCGAAGCGCTGATCAAGCCATCCGGCTTTCGAGAATATGATGCGCGCTGGTGGTTTGGCCATCCCGGCTCCGCGCAACTGCCGGAGCTCAATCTGAATGGCGTCCAGGCGCTCGGAATGGGGCTTGGCACGCTGATCCGCCGTGTCGGTGCCGGTCCCGATATCGTCACCGGGCACGATTTCCGCTCCTATTCGCTTGGCATCAAGCTGGCGCTGGTGTCCGGTTTGATGGCTGCAGGCGCTCGGGTGAGGGACATCGGACTGGCGTTGTCGCCGATGGCCTATTTCGCCCAGTTCGCACTGGACGTGCCTTCGGTCGCTATGGTCACCGCCTCGCATAACGAGAATGGCTGGACCGGCGTCAAGATGGGTGCGGCGCGGCCGCTGACTTTCGGGCCGGAAGAGATGAGCGCGCTGAAGCAGATTGTACTGGCCGGCGATTTCGATCTCGTCGGCGGCGGCTCCTACGATTTCGTTCGCGATTTTCGCGCTACTTATCTCGACGATCTGACCGAGGACAAGCGCATCACCCGAAAGCTGAAAGTGGTCGCCGCCTGCGGCAACGGCACCGCCGGCGCCTTCGCGCCGCAAGCGCTGCAGCGCATCGGCTGCGAGGTCATCCCGCTCGATGTCGAACTCGACCACACCTTTCCGCGCTACAATCCCAATCCCGAGGATATGCAGATGCTGCATGCCATCAGGGACAAGGTGCTTGAGACTGGAGCCGATGTCGGCCTTGGCTTCGACGGTGACGGCGACCGCTGCGGCGTCGTCGACAATGAGGGCAATGAGATTTTTGCCGACAAGGTCGGTGTGATGCTGGCGCGCGATATCTCCAGCCAGCATCCGGGCTCGACCTTCGTCGTCGACGTCAAGTCGACCGGCCTGTTCAACACAGACAGCGTGCTGCGCGCCAACAGCGCCGTCACCGACTACTGGAAGACCGGCCACTCCTACATCAAGCGCCGCGTCGCCGAGCTTGGCGCCGTCGCCGGTTTCGAAAAGTCGGGCCATTTCTTCTTCAACCCGCCGATCGGGCGGGGTTATGACGATGGGCTGGTCACCGCCATTGCCATCTGCCAGATGCTGGACCGCAGCCCCGGCAGTTCGATGGCCGATCTATACCGCGCGCTGCCGCTGACCTTCGGCACGCCGACCATGTCGTCGCACTGCGCGGACGATGTGAAGTATGGCGTTGTCGAGCGGGTGGTTGCCGACTTTCAGGCCATGAAGCGGGATGGAACGGTTTTTGCGGGCCAGAAGATCGCCGACCTCATCACCGTCAACGGTGCGCGCGTTGTCGCGGACGACGGCACCTGGGGACTGGTGCGCGCCTCGTCGAACAAGCCGGAACTGGTCGTGGTCGTCGAAAGCCCGGTGTCGTCGCAGCGTCGACGGGAGATGTTCGAGGCTGTCGACACCGTGCTGCGCCGCAGCCCCGAGGTGGGCGCCTACAACCAGACCTTTTGAATGGTGGTTGAATGACCGAGCGGATTGTCAGTTTTGTCATGAGCGGCGGGGTCGGCTCGCGGTTGTGGCCGCTGTCGCGCGAGGACAATCCCAAGCAGTTCCACGATCTGTCCGGCGACGGCTCGATGCTGGCCAAGACCTTGCGCCGGCTGACGGCCCGGCCGGAAGGCGAAACGCCGATCTTCCTGATTGCCGCGGAGCGCCATGCCGACCGCGTTCACGCCGATCTTGCCGGCCTCGACCTCGCCGGCGGCGGGCCGCTGTTCGAGCCGACCGGGCGCAACACAGCCGCCGCCGTCGCACTGGCGACGCTGCGCACACTGTCCGAGTTCGGCGACAGCCTGGTGCTGGTGGTGCCGTCGGACCATGAGATATCGACCCCGCGCCAGTTCTGGCAGAGCGTCGAAGCCGGCACCGAGGCAGCGCGTAGCGGCCGGCTGGTGGTGTTCGGCATCAGGCCGACACAGCCCGAGACCGGCTACGGCTATATCGAGGTTGCGGCCGAAAGCGGCGGCATCTTCGACGTGTCGCGCTTCGTCGAAAAGCCGGATCTTGCGACTGCGCAAAGCTATCTCAAGGCCGGAAATTTCTACTGGAACACCGGTATCTTCCTTTTTCGCGCCAGCGCCATGCGTGATGCCTTCATAGCGTTCCAGCCGGATATCTGGCAGGCCACCGAAGCAGCGTACAAGGCAGCGACATCGGATTTGTCCGGCCTTTACATGCCGCTAGAACTCTACGCCGCCATTCCGTCGAACTCGATCGACTACGCCATCATGGAGCGGGCAAAAGACATCGCGATGGTGCCGGCCGGCTTCCGCTGGAACGATCTCGGCTCATGGCAGTCGCTGCTCGATGTCGGCCCCGCCGACGACCGGGGCAATGTCATCATCGGCGACGTCGTCGCCATCGATTGCGAGAATTCCTACATTCGCAGTGACGGCCGCCTGCTGTCGGCGATCGGCATGAAGGACATCGCCATCGTTTCGACATCGGATGCCACCTTCGTCGCTCCGGTCAGCCACAGCCAACACGTCAAGAAGATCGTCGAGCAGCTCGAAAAATCGGGTCGCCTGGAAACCAGGTTCACGCCGGCGCATGACCGCGTCATCGAAAGCGGCGCCTGGCGGCGGCGCGTGCATCACTGGCTGTTTCAGGAGACCTTGCCGCTGTGGTCGACATCGGGCGTCGACGAACGCCATGGCGGCTTTCACGAAGCGCTTGGCCTGGACGCTTCGCCGTTGATGAAGCCCAAGCGCATGCGCACCACGGCGAGGCAGGTCTATGCCTTCGCCGTTGCCCGGGCGCGCGGCTGGGACGGTCCGGCCGACCGGCTGATCAGCCACGGCATCGCCTTCATGGCCGGCAAGGGCCGCACCGACAAGGGCGGCTGGGTTCGGACGCTGAATGTTGACGGTTCGGTTGCCGACGCCACCGAGGATGCCTACGATCATTCCTGCGTGCTCCTGGCACTGGCGCATGCGCATATGTCTGGCAATCCCGACGCCTTGCGCCTCGGCGAGGAAACCTTCGCCTTTCTCGATGCGCATCTCGAAGACAGCCGCATGACCGGCTTCCTTGAGACATCGGATGGCAAAGGCGAGCGCCGCTCCAACCCGCATATGCACCTGCTTGAGGCCTTCCTCGCCTGGCACCAGGCGACCGGCGAGCGCGCCCATCTGCGCCGCGCAGCGCGCATCATCGACCTCTTCCGCAGTCATTTCTTCGATCCGGAAAGCTGGACGCTTGGCGAGTATTTCGATGCCGAATGGAAACCATCCGCCGGCGAGAAAGGCTCGTGGACCGAGCCTGGCCACCATTTCGAATGGGCCTCTTTGTTGGTCGATTTCGCCGGGCGCAGCGGCCAGGCCGAGTTGAGCGGCTTTGCCAGGAAACTCTACGCCTCGGCCATCGCCAATGGCCTCAACCGCGCCACCGGGCTTGCCTATGGCGCCGTCTCGCGGCAGGGCCTGCCGCTCGACCTGATATCGCGCAGCTGGCCGCAGGCCGAAGCCGTGAAGGCGGCGATCGCACTGGATGGCTCGGGCGGCCCCGATCTGAAGCCCGAGATCGAAGCGCGCGTCGGCCGGCTGTTCCGCTGGCACATCGACCCGGCGCCGCTCGGCCTGTGGATCGACCGCATCGACGAGCGCGGCCGCTCACTGGCATCGGACGTTCCGGCCAGCATCTTCTATCATCTGGTCTGCGCGCTGACCCAGTATCTGGACAGCACGGCCGACCTGAAGGCGTAAGGGCAGCCTCAGTACGGGCTCGCCACATCCCCGGTCTCGACATAGATCGACTTCAGCTGCGAATAGAGCGCCAGTGCGGCCAGTGAATTCTCACGCCCGATGCCTGACTGTTTGAAGCCGCCGAACGGGATTTCCACCGGCGTCAGATTATACGCGTTGATCCAGCAGGTGCCGGCCTGCAGTTCGGCGATGACGCGGTGGGCGCGCGGCAGGTCGCGCGTGAAGACGCCGGCAGCGAGGCCGAATTCGGTGTCGTTGGCGCGGTCGATCACCTCGTCCTCGCCGTCGAATTTCAACACGCTCATCACTGGTCCGAAAATTTCTTCACGGGCGATGCGCATGCCATCGGTCACGCCGGTGAACACCGTCGGCTCGACGAAGAAGCCGCCCTGAAAGCCCTGCAGCGAAGGCACATTGCCGCCGCAAGCAAGCGTCGCTCCATCCTGCTTGCCGATCTCGATATAGCCGGCCACCTTGTCGTGCTGCGCCTTGGAGACCAGCGGTCCCATCTGGGTTTCGGGATCGAGCGGGTCGCCGATGCGGATTTTCTTGGTCCGCTCTATCAGACGGTCGACAAAGCGGTCGTGGATGCCGCTCTGCACGAAGACGCGCGTGCCGTTGGAGCAGATCTGTCCGGTCGAATAGAAATTGCCGAGCATGGCGCCGCCAATGGCGTTCTCGATGTCGGCATCGTCGAACACGATCAGCGGCGACTTGCCCCCGAGTTCCATCGTCGCGTGCTTCATCTTCGAGCCGGCAAGCGACAGCACCTTGCGGCCGGTCGGCACCGAACCGGTCACCGAGACCTTGGCGACGACATCGTGGCCGACAAGCCCGGCGCCGACATCGCCATAGCCCTGCACAACGTTGAACAAGCCGTCGGGTAGCCCCGCTTCGCTGTAGATCTCGGCCAGTGCCAGCGCCGACAGCGGCGTGTTTTCCGACGGCTTGAACACCATGGCATTGCCCATGGCGAGCGCCGGTGCCGATTTCCAGCCGGCGATCTGGATCGGGTAGTTCCATGCGCCGATGCCGACACAGACGCCGAGCGCTTCGCGCCTTGTGTAGGCGAAGGGTCCGCCGAGATCGACCGACTCGCCGTTGTAGGCGGCAACGGCACCGCCGAAATATTCAAGGCAGTCCGCAGCCGAGGGCGCATCCGCCACCAACGTTTCCTGGATCGCCTTGCCGGTGTCCAGCGTCTCGATGCGAGCGAGGTCGGCGTTGCGGGCGCGTAATATGTCGGCGGCGCGGCGCAGGATGCGCCCGCGCTCGACCGGCTTCAGCCGCGCCCAGGCGGGCTGCGCCGCCCGCGCGGCCTCGACGGCGAGTTCCAGCACGTTCGGCGTTGCCGAACGCAGCATGGCGATGGTCTCGCCGGTTGCCGGATAGATGACCGGCAGCGGGGCGCCGCCTTCGTCCTCGATGTAGCGTCCGTTGACATAGTGCGATGCCGTGGGCTGAGCGCGCATGGAAGTCTCCAGATTGTCTTTCGCGGCATGCGGATCGTGCAGTCACACGATCATGCTCTATCTGTCCGACGCCTGCCAGCGCGGATTGATCCATGGTTCCTGGTTGGACGGCGCCAGCGGCGTGCGGCCAAGGATGTGATCGGATGCCTTCTCGCCGGTCATGATCGACGGCGCATTGAGATTGCCGTTGGTGACGCGCGGGAAGATCGAGGAATCGGCGACCCGCAATCCTTCGACGCCGATGACCCGGCACTCCGGATCGACGACGCTCATCACGTCGTCGGCGCGGCCCATCTTGCAGGTGCCGCAAGGATGGTAGGCGCTCTCCGCGTGATCCCGGATGAAGATGTCGAGATCGTCGTCCGACTGCACGTGGCTGCCCGGCGATATCTCCTTGCCTCGATAGGGATCGAACGCCGACTGGCCGAAGATCTCGCGGGTCAGCCGGATGCAGTGGCGGAACTCCGCCCAGTCGTCTGGATGCGACATGTAGTTGAAGTGGATCATCGGTTTCGATTTCGGGTCCGGCGAGCGCAGCGTCACCGACCCCCGCGACTTCGAGCGCATCGGTCCGACATGCGCCTGGAAGCCGTGCGACTTGGCCGCCGCCTTGCCGTCATAGCGGACTGCCGCGGGGATGAAATGGTACTGGATGTCGGGGTAGTCGACGCCGGCACGCGATCGCACGAAGGCCGCCGCTTCGAAATGGTTGGTGGCGCCTAGCCCGTTCTTGAGGAACAGCCACTGCGCCCCGATGAGCGCTTTCGAGAACGGATTCAGCACCGAATTGAGCGTGATCGGCAGCAATGATTCCTGCTGGATGTAGAGCTCCATATGGTCCTGCAGGTTGCGGCCGACGCCGGGCCTGTCGGCCACCACCGGAATGCCGTTTTCGCGCAGATGCTCGGCCGGACCGATGCCGGACAGCATCAGGATCTTGGGCGAATTGATCGACGATGCGGCGACGATTACCTCACGTCGCGCCTTAACGACCTGAATCTGTTTGTGAGCTTCGATCTCGACGCCGATGGCGCGCTGATTCTCGATGATCACCCGCCGCGCAAAGCCCTTGACCAGACTGACGTTTTTGCGCTTCAGCGCCGGCTTCAGATAGGCTGATGCCGCCGACCATCGGCGGCCGCCGCTGATGGTCTGCTCCATCGGCCCAAAACCTTCCTGCTTGGAACCGTTATAGTCCTCCGTCAGTTCGAACCCGGCCTGGCGGCCAGCCTCGACGAAGGCGCCATAGAGCGGATTTTTACGCGAGCCGCGCTGCACATGCAGCGGCCCGCCGTGCCCGCGCCAGCCATCCTCGCCGCCATCCGAATCCTCCATGCGCTTGAAATAGGGGAGCACGTCGGCGAAGCCCCAGCCGGCCGCACCCTCTTCGGCCCAATGGTCGAAGTCGCGGGCGTGGCCGCGCACATAGACCATGCCGTTGATCGAGGACGAGCCGCCGATAACCTTGCCGCGCGGTGTCGCCAGCACACGGCCGCCGAGATGCGGCTCCGGCTCGCTGGCAAAGCCCCAGTCGTAGAGGCTCATGTTGAGCGGGATCGACAGCGCCGACGGCATCTGGATCAGCGGCCCGATATCGCTGCCGCCGAATTCGATGACGATGACCGAATGCTTGCCGTCTTCCGACAGGCGATAGGCCATGGCCGAGCCGGCCGAGCCGGAGCCGATGATGACGAAATCCGCTTCAAGCATGGTTCATATGCGCCATGAAATCGGCGAGCGAGACATTGCCGCCGGTAGCCACAACAAGGACGGTCTTGTCCTTCACATCCACCTTGCCGCCGAGCAATGCCGCGATCGACGCCGCCCCCGACGGTTCGAGCACCAGCTTCATGCGCTCGAAGGCGATCCGCATCGCGCGCCGCACCGATTGGTCGTCGACGGTGATGCCGTGAACACCCGCCGTCTTGACCGCGGCAAACGGAGCATCGCCCGGCCGTCGCGACATCAAACCGTCGCAGATCGATTTCGGCCCGATCGGCATCGTCTCGATGCTGCCATGCGCCAGCGACGAGCCCATGCCATTGAAACCTTCCGGCTCGACGCCGATGATCTCTGTGGCGGGCGACAGATAATGGAAGGCGAGCGAAACGCCGCCGATCAACCCACCGCCACCGACCGAGCAGAACAAGAGGTCGGCGCTGGCACCTTTGGCTTCGAGTTGGTCAAGCGCTTCGAGGCCGGCGCCCGCCTGGCCGGCGACGATCTCCGGATCGTCGAATGGATGCAGCAGCGCCAGGCCCTCTGTCTCGGCGATCTCGCGCGCCTTGGCGGCGGCGACTTCCTCCCGCGCGCGCTCGCCATGGTCGGTCAGCACGACGCGGGCGCCATAGCCCGCCGTGGCATCACGCTTGGCGGCCGGTGCGTCGATCGGCATGACGATGGTGACGGGAACGCCAAGCGCCTGGCCGGCAGCCGCCAGCCCTTGCGCGAAATTGCCGGAGGAGTAGGCGACGACGCCCTTCTTCGCTTCGTCAACTGAAAGCTGCTTCAGGCGCCAATAGGCGCCGCGCACCTTGAATGAGCCGGCCCATTGCAGCGATTCCGGCTTGATGAAGACGCGGGCGGCGCCGGTCTCGCGGGCTAGTGCCGTCGATTCCAGCAGCGGCGTGATCTGCGTCGCCCTGGAGGTGACGGCATAGGCCTGCTTGAGATGGTCAAGGGAGGGGACGAGAAGGTCTGACATCATTCGCCTCGCGGATACCGTTTGCTCTCTTCGAGATTGTCGAGGTTCATGTGATTGCGCATGTAACGCTCGGACGCCTTTTGCAGGGGTTGGAAATCCCAGGGGTAATAGGCGCCGTTGCGCAGCGCCGGATAGACGACCCAGCGGCGCGCCTGGCTTTCGCGGACAGCGGCGTCGAAGCCGGCCATGTCCCAGCGTGTCTGGACCTTGTCCATGAATGCCGCCACCAGGCCCGCATTGGCCGCGTCGTCGGCCAGATTGTCCCGTTCGAGCGGATCGGCTTCGAGATCGAACAGTTGCGGCGGATCGAGCTCGCAATGGACGAATTTGTATCTGCCGTCGCGGATCGCCACCAAAGGCGCATTGGACCCTTCGGCGGCATACTCCATCAACACCGGCGCGGTGCGCTCGATGCCCTCGGTGAGCGGCAGCAGCGACTGGCCGTCGGTCCACGGCGCGATCGCAGCGATGTCGATGCCGGCGAGATCGCAAAGCGTCGGCGCCACGTCGAGATTGGAGACCGGCGTCTCGATCAGCCCGGCGCGAACGCCCTTGCCGGCAATCATCAGCGGCACCCGCGCCGAACCCTCGAAGAAGCTCATCTTGAACCACAGGCCGCGCTCGCCGAGCATGTCGCCGTGATCCGAGCAGAACAGGATGATTGTGTCGTCCGCCATGCGTGTACGCTCGAGAACGTCCAGGATCTCGCCCAGCTTGTCGTCGACATAGGAGATGTTGGCGAAATAGCCCTGCCGCGAACGACGCACCTGCTCCGGTGTGATCTCGAAAGAGGGATAGTCGCTGGCGTGGTACAGCCGCCGGGAATGCGTATCCTGCTGGTCATACGCGATGAACCCGGTTTCCGGGTCCAGCGCCCGGCAATGCTCATAGAGATCCCAATACTGCTTGCGCGCGACATAGGGATCGTGCGGATGCGACAGCGAGACAGTGAGGCACCAAGGCCGATGGTTCGCATCGTCCTGTTCGCGCGAAAGCTGATAGAGCTTCTGCGTGGCCAGGAACACGACCTCGTCGTCATACTCCATCTGGTTGGTGATCTCGGCGACGCCTGCACCGGTCACCGAGCCCAGATTGTGATACCACCAGTCGATACGCTCGCCGGGCTTGCGGTAATCCGGCGTCCAGCCGAAATCGGCTGGATAAATGTCGGTCGTCAGCCGCTCCTCGAAACCATGCAACTGGTCCGGCCCAACGAAATGCATCTTGCCCGACAGGCAGGTGTAGTAGCCGGCGGCGCGCAAATGATGGGCAAAGGTCGGGATCGATGAGGCGAATTCGGCGGCATTGTCATAGACGCCGGTGCGCGACGGCAATTGCCCGCTCATGAACGAGGCACGGCCCGGCGCGCAGAGCGGCGAGGCCGTGTAGTTGTTGGCAAAGCGCGCCGAACGCGCGGCCAACGCTTTCAGATGCGGTGTATGCAGAAACTCCGCCGGTCCGTCCGGAAACAGGGTTCCGTTGAGCTGGTCGACCATGACGATCAGGAAATTGGTTCGCTTCATTGTCACTGTTTGCGCCGCTCGCCAAGTTTGGTTTCGAGATAGTCCTCGACCAGCGCGATCGCGGTCGCGGCATCGGGCACGCCGTCTTTCAGCGCCCGCCTGATGTAGAGCCCGTCGATCATCGCCGCGGTCGCTTCGGCGGCGCGGTCGGCTTCGGCTCTGGGCAAGATCCCGGTCAGCCCGCTCATCAGGTTCGAGTGCAGCCGCCGCGCGTAGACCTTGAGCAGCCGGCGCAAGGCCGATGATTTCTGCGCCTCGACATAGAAGGCGAGCCAGGCGGCGATGGTTTCCGGCTGGAACTGGATGTCGGAGAAATTGACAGCGACCACCGCCGAGACCCTTTCGCGCGCGCTATTGGCCGAGCCAAGGGCGCGCAACGTATCGGCTGTAAGCTCCGCCAGTATGTGCCGCATCGTCGCCAAGAGCAGCTCGTCCTTGGCACCAAAATAATGATGGGCAAGGGCGGACGACACGCCGGCGCGTCCGGCGATCTCGGACATGGTCACGTCGAGCGAACCGCGCTCGCCGATCGCCGAGATCGTCGCGTCGATCAGCGCCTTGCGGCGCAGCGGTTCCATTCCGATTTTCGGCATCTCGCCATGATCCTTTGAGAGAACAGGATTATTTTTTATTGACGCGTCAATCAACAAAAAAATCGGCCGCGATCTCGGCTGTACCAAGCGATTGTACGCCTCCAGCCCTTCACGAAACCGGCACGATTGTTTATCTTTGAACAATAGATGCGAAATGCGCCGTGAGCCGACATGCCAGGCCGGCGCCAAGGATGGAGACCGCCATGACCGCATGCATCGTCGGATGGACGCATTCGCGCTTCGGCAAGCTTGAGGGCGAAACGCTCGAAAACCTCATCGTCAAGGTGGCAACGGACGCGCTCGACCATGCCGGCATCGGTCCCGACGAGGTCGACGAGATCGTGCTCGGCCACTTCAACGCCGGTTTTTCGGCGCAGGATTTCACCGCCAGTCTGGTGCTTCAGGCCGACGACCGGCTGCGCTTCAAGCCGGCGACGCGTGTCGAGAACGCTTGCGCCACCGGATCGGCGGCGGTCCGCCAAGGCATCCGCGCCATCGACGCGAATGCCGCTCGCATCGTGCTGGTGGTCGGCGCGGAGCAGATGACGACGACGCCGGGGCCGGAGATCGGCAAAAACCTGCTCAAGGCGTCCTATCTGCCCGAGGACGGCGAGACACCCGCGGGTTTCGCCGGCGTCTTCGGCAAGATCGCGCAGGCCTATTTCCAGCGTTATGGCGATCAGTCGGATGCGCTGGCCATGATTGCCGCCAAGAACCACAAGAACGGCGTCGACAATCCCTATGCGCAGATGCGCAAGGATTTCGGCTATGAGTTCTGCCGCCAAGAGAGCGAGAAGAACCCCTTCGTTGCCGGTCCTCTGAAGCGCACCGACTGCTCGCTGGTCTCCGACGGCGCCGCCGCCCTTATCCTTGCCGACACCGCCACGGCACTGAAGATGCGCCGTGCCGTTGCCTTCCGCGCCAACGAACATGTGCAGGATTTCCTGCCGATGTCGAAGCGCGACATTCTGACCTTCGAAGGCTGCGAGCAGGCCTGGAACCGGGCGCTGAAATCGGCCGGCGTGACGCTCGACGATCTGTCCTTCGTCGAAACGCATGACTGCTTCACCATTGCCGAACTGATCGAGTACGAGGCGATGGGCCTTGCCAAGCCGGGAGAGGGGGCGAAGCTGGCGTTGGACGGCACAACGGCCAAGGATGGTCGCCTGCCGGTCAATCCGTCCGGCGGGCTGAAGGCCAAGGGCCATCCGATCGGCGCCACTGGCGTGTCCATGCATGTCTTGACCGCCATGCAGCTTGTCGGTGAGGCCAGCGGCATCCAGGTGCCGGGCGCAAAACTGGGCGGCATCTTCAATATGGGCGGTGCGGCGGTCGCCAACTACGTTTCCATTCTCGACCGGATCAGATAAACCGCCCGCATTTGCGGGAGGTGACATGACAAATCCGGTTCTGATCGAAGTCTTGCGCGGCGCGATCGTCGAGAGCGCGCATCGCGGCTCAGTCGCGGTCTTCGATGGCGACGGCAAGCCCGTGTGGGAGATCGGCGATACGGCCAAGCCGGTGTTTCCGCGCTCGGCGGTCAAGGCGATCCAGGCCTTGCCGTTGGTCGAAAGCGGGGCGGCGGATGCCTATGGTTTCGGCAACCGCGAACTGGCGCTCGCCTGCGCCTCCCACTCGGGCGAGCCGGCACATGTCGACCTTGCGCGATCCATGCTGGCCAAGGCTGGGCTGGACGGATCGGCGCTCGAATGCGGCACGCATTGGCCATCCAATCATGACGCCGAGATTGCGCTCGCCCGCGCCGGCGGCTCGCCGAACGCCTTGCACAACAATTGTTCCGGCAAACATTCCGGCTTCCTCTGCACCTGCGTCCACGCCGGCATTGCGCATCGCGGCTATGTCAAGCCGGGACACGGCCTGCAGGACATGGTGCGCGACGCCATGCAGTCGGTGACGGGCGCTGTCCATGGTGAGGACCAGCGTGCCATCGACGGCTGTTCGATCCCGACCTACGCGGTGCCGCTCAGGAGCTTCGCGCTCGGCTTTGCCCGCATGGCCACGACATCAGGTTTTGGCCCAGAGCGAGCCAAGGCTGCAAAGCGGCTGCTTTCCGCCTGCATGGCCGAGCCCTTCTTCGTTTCCGGCAGCGGCCGCGAAGACGTCGCGTTGATGGAGGCCGCACCAGGGCGGATTTTCACGAAGGGCGGCGCCGAAGGCGTCCATTGTGCCGCAATTCCGGAACTTGGCCTCGGCATCGCACTCAAATGCGATGATGGCGCCGGCCGCGCCGGCGAAGCCATGGTTGCCGCCGTCCTTGCCAAACTGTTGCGTGCCGACGAGGCCTTGGCGGCGAAGCTGCTCGAATTGGCAAACACGCCCATCGAAAATCGCAACGGTGCCAAAGTCGGAGCGCTGAGGCCGACGGCAACTCTCAAGTGACGTGATTGCGCTCGACGGTCAGATGCGCGTAGCCGCTACCGTTTGACGAGGCGAGATCGCCTGTCGCGGGCTCCGCCCAGCGCTGGCCGACAACCGCACCGTTCAGCGCGCCGTCGATGACATTGTCTGAAATGACGGCCGTACCGGCGCCCTCGACCACGGATACGACGATCCCGGTTCCTGCCTTGCGGATGATGTTGCCGGTGGCGACGACATTGCGCAGGTACGGGCCCCAGCCGATCTGCATGCCATAGAGTGGCGCGTTCTCGATGACATTGTTGGAAACGGTGGTGTCGGCCTCAACGCCGATGCCGACGCCAAATCCCGGCGAGTCGGCGGGGTAGGGGCCGCTGGTCGACAGATTGCGCACGATGTTGCCGGAACAGACGCCCATGCGGCCGCCTTCGTTGAAATTGACGATCGAGATGCCGTTGGCGGCGCCGTCGACGATGTTGTTGCTGATGATGGCGCCTTCGAACGAGAACTCGGAATAGATCGCCGTTTCGCCAGAGCGCGAGCAGGTGTTGCCCGATATCTGCAGGTTGCTGGCGCTGTTGGCGCGGATGGCCGAGAAGGCGCAGTCCGAGACGATGTTGCCCGAGATGACGACATTGCCGGCGCGAAAGGCATTGATGCCGTTGCCGTTCTGCCCGGTTCCGCCGCTGCGTGCCTGGATCCCTTGGACGCGGTTGCCGGTGACCATGGTGCCGTCTTCGGCCACCTGCCAGCGGTGTACGAGGATGCCGCCATTGGCGCAGTCGGAAACGGTGTTGCCCGTGATGGCCAGCCCGCCGGCTTCGACCGAATAGATGCCGGCATCGGCGGCGCCCGATATCTCACAGCGCTCGATCCGGCCGATCGCGTGTTCCAGCGCCAGCCCGTTCTTGCCGCTGCCGGTGATCTGGCAATTGTCGATGGCGAGGTGCGCGACACGGCGAAGATCGAGCAGCCCTTGCGTGTAATCGCCCATCGCACGGTTCGCACCATCGAAGACCAGTCCGCTAAGTTCGATATGGTCGGCCTGTTCGGCCATGAACAGGTGGCCGTCACCGCCGTAAACGATGCGCGTCGCGCCCGGCACGCCGGAAAGACGTACGCGGCCGGGCAGCGAAAGATTGGAGACGACATAGGTGCCGGGCGGCAGGAACACCGGCATGTCGCGGCTGTTTGCGTCACGCAGCAGTTTGGCGAAGGCCTTGCTCTGATCGTCTGATGTGCCGGGCTGCACGCCGAGTTCGGTGGCATTGATCGAGCCGCGCATCGAGGCTTTCTCGATGCCGCTCAAGCTTGCGGCTACCGCCTTGCCGAGCGCAAGGCCCATGACGGCAAAGCCGGCGGTTCCAGTCAGCAGCGTTCGTCTGTTCAACATCGGCACAGAATCCCAGCGTTCAACCTTGGCGTCGCAGGAATCGTGCCAGACGGTTTGCCTCTCCTCTGGACGGAAACGACAATGGCTTGTCGAGCAGCCTCTGCGGGCCTAAGTTCAGGAAATGAGCAGAGCTTTCACCCGCGAGGAAGACAGCGAAAATGCCATCGCCGGTGTCGGTGAGCGGCCGGTCAGCCAGCATCGCAATCTGGTGACGGAACGCGGCCTGGCGCAGATCGAGGAAAATCTGGCCGATCTGCGCGACATACTGGCGAAGGCCGAACGCAAAGCCGACCGCGAGCGCATAGCGGTCGTGTCGCGCGATCTGCGTTACTGGACCGCCCGGCGCGAAAGCGCCGAACTCTCGGTGCCGGAGCCGGGCAGTGACGTTGTGCGCTTCGGCATGGGCGTCACGATCGAGAGCGATGACGGCAAGAAGGTGCATTGGAAGATCGTCGGCGAGGACGAGGCTGATCCCACCAAGGGCAGCATTTCGCATGTTTCGCCAATGGCTGTCGCCCTGTTCGGCAAGAAGATCGGCGACTTGGCCAGCGTCAACGGCAAGGAATGGGAAATCGTCAAGCTCTCCGAGAGCTAGGACGTCTCAAATCCGCCGCACTGATTGGCGCGTCATTTGGCGAGTTTCTGAAGCCCGACCCGATATTTGTCCATGACCTCGCGCGCGGCCTTCATCTGCCGTTCGAACCTGTCGGCCACCGGTCTTAAAATGATGCCGTGATCAGTTTCGATGATCTGGAGCTGATCGCCCGATTGCAGATTCAAGCTGTCCAGCATTCCCGTGGCAAGATCAGGGCATCTGATCCGTCGTCGAGCTTGTGGATGGTCGTCTTCACGGTTACCGCACCTTGGTTGCAGTGTCAGTCTAGCACAACCTTTTCAGAGATGCAGCAGTCCTAGTCCGTGGCCAGCAGGCGGTCCAGCAGGCGATCCGCTGCCTCTGGAATGACTGTGCCCGGCGGGAAGATTTCCGCAGCGCCGGCTTGCCGCACCGCGTCATAGTCCTGCGGTGGGATGACGCCGCCGGCGACGATCAGCATGTCGCCGCGGCCGAGCTTTTTAAGCGCGTCGCGCAGTTCCGGGATCAGCGTCAAATGTCCCGCCGCCAGCGACGAGGCGCCGACGATGTGGACGTCCTGTGCGACCGCCAGCCTGGCGATCTCATCCGGTGTCTGGAACATCGCGCCGACGGTGACGTCGAAGCCGAGATCGGCGAAGGCCGTAGCGATGACCTTCTGGCCACGGTCGTGGCCGTCCTGGCCCATCTTGGCGACGAGAATGCGCGGCTTGCCGCCGGTCTTCTTCTCGAAGGCGTCAAGCTTGTCCTGCAGCCCGTCGACCACGGGATGATCGCCAAGCGCCTTGCGATAGATGCCGGAAATGGTCTGCACCGTAGCGACGTGGCGCCCAAACGCCCTTTCCAACGCGAATGAAATCTCGCCGACCGTTGCATTGGCGCGCGCGGCTCGGATGGCGAATTCCAGCAGGTTTTCATTGCCTTGCGCGGCACGGGTCAGCGCATCGAGTGCGCTTTCGACGGCGGCGACATCGCGCGTGCCCTTCAGCCGTTGCAGCTTCGACAATTGCCGGGCCCTGACCTCGGCATTGTCGATCTTCAGCACGTCGACCTCGATGTCGGTCTCGGGCCGATGGGCGTTGACGCCGACCAGCATCTGCTCGCCGGAATCGATCCGCGCCTGCGTGCGCGCGGCAGCTTCCTCGATGCGCAGCTTGGGAATGCCCTGTTCGGTCGCCGCCGCCATGCCGCCGAGCGCCTCGACCTCCTCGATATGAGCAAGCGCGCGCGCCGCCAGATCATGCGTCAGCCGTTCAAGATAGGCCGAACCGCCCCACGGGTCGATGATGCGCGTGGTGCCGGATTCCTTTTGCAGGATGAGCTGGGTGTTGCGGGCGATCCGCGCCGAATGGTCGGTCGGCAGCGCCATCGCCTCGTCGAAGGAATTGGTGTGCAGCGATTGGGTGTGGCCCTGCGTTGCAGCCATTGCCTCGATCATGGTGCGGACAATGTTGTTGTAGGGATCCTGCGCCGTCAGCGACCAGCCAGAAGTCTGGCAATGGGTGCGCAGCGACAACGAGCGCTCGTCCTTGGGCGAAAAATTCTTCTGCATCAGGGTCGCCCACAACAGGCGCGCGGCCCGCAGCTTGGCGACTTCCATGAAGAAATTCATGCCGATGGCCCAGAAGAAGGACAGGCGCGGCGCAAAGCGGTCAATGTCGAGGCCCGCCGCGACGCCGGCGCGGGCATACTCGATGCCATCGGCGATCGTATAGGCGAGTTCAAGGTCGGCCGTCGCGCCGGCCTCCTGCATGTGATAGCCGGAGATCGATATCGAATTGAACTTCGGCATGTTCTTCGATGTGTACGAGAAGATGTCCGACACGATCCGCATCGAGGGTTTCGGCGGATAGATGTAGGTGTTGCGGACCATGAACTCTTTCAGAATGTCGTTCTGAATGGTGCCGGCGAGATCTTTCTGCGCAACGCCCTGTTCTTCCGCCGCGACAATGTAGAGCGCCATGATCGGCAGCACCGCGCCGTTCATCGTCATCGATACCGTCATCTCGCCGAGCGGAATGCCGTCGAAGAGCTGCCGCATGTCGAGAATGGAATCGATGGCGACGCCAGCCATGCCGACATCGCCGGCAACGCGCGGATGATCGCTGTCATAGCCGCGATGCGTGGCGAGATCGAAGGCGACCGACAGGCCCTTCTGGCCGGCGGCAAGGTTGCGTCGGTAAAATGCATTGGATTCTTCGGCCGTCGAGAAGCCGGCATATTGCCGGATGGTCCAGGGCTGCTGGACATACATGGTCGGGTAGGGGCCGCGCACGAAGGGCGGCAGGCCGGGATAGGTGTCGAGATGCGGCAACCCCTTGAGGTCGCTTTGATTGTACAGATGCTTGGCGACGAGCCCTTCCGGCGTGGTCCGCTGGCCTTTGACCTCGACGGGAGCGCGGCGTGGCGGGACCCAGCCGATCTGGCCGAAGTCCGGGATCAAGAGCCGGCTCCGATCGATTGGTCGATGCGGACTGGAAACAGCGCCTCGCAGACGGCAACGCCTTCGGTGAAGGCCGGCCGCCGTTCCGCCGCCAGCGTCTCGACCGGACGTTCGTCTTTCGATGGATAGAGCGTGGTGCCGATGATGGCCCGTTGGCCTGTGCGGTAGGCTGCATTGCGCTGCTCCGCAGCTGCGTGGACGCGCTTCTGGATGCGTCCGTCCTGAAGGCTGGACAGGACACCGCCCTCGGCTTCGATCGTCTGCAATTCCGTCCACGCCAACTCGCACAACTCCGCGGTCAACGCCTCGACGGCGCCGGAACCATAGGCGGGATCGGTGACATGATCGATATGGCTTTCATTGGCCATGATCAGCTGCGTGTTGCGGGCAACACGACGGGCAAAACCCGCCGGCAGACCATGCGCGATCGTGTGCGGCAGGATGGAGATCGAATCGGCGCCGCCGCACGCCGCGGCAAAGCATGCAATGGTGGTGCGCAGGATGTTGGTCTCCGGATCCATCGCCGTCATCATGCGAAACGACGTCTCGGCATGGATATTGGCGGTGGATGTCGGGATCGAACAAGCCTCCTGCACCCGCGCCCATAGCCTGCGCAGTGCTCGCATCTTGGCCGTCGACAGCAACTGGTCCTGGTCGACGCTGAGCGCAAAACCGATATGGGGTGCGGCATAGACAAGCGGCTGCCGCGCCGTCTCGAACATTCTGAGATAGGAGACAGCCGAAGCCAGCATGATGCCAAGTTCCTGCGCTTCCGTGGCGCCGGCATTGTGGAACACGCGCCCGTCAGCTTCCAGCAGCACGCCCGGAACGCCCATCGCGAAGAAGTGCGCCAGCGACTGTGGCATAGAGGCCTGCAGCGCCTCGATCGACATGCGCAGCCGACCGGTTCCCGCGAAGATCGCCGCTGGATCGATGCCGAAGGAGAGGTTGAGCTTTGCCGGGTCCGATCGCCGCTTGCTCAGGAACGCGACCAGCCAGTCGGCCACGGCGCGGCTCCAGGGATGGGCGTCGATGCGAACCTGGATGCGGTTGAGCGGTATGCCGTCCAGCACCGCCTCCAGCGCCTCCGCCGTTCTCGGCAAGCCGTAGCCGAACGCGTTGGGCGCCCCTTCGAAGACCAGCGACAATCCCGTGGCACCCTGTGCAACATCCTCCAGCGCTTGGCTTCTGGCACGGTCGATGTCCGGATCGTCGATGCGCTGGCTGACGATCCATGGCGATTTCGGGTTTGTACGCACGATCGGTTCCGCCGCGGTGCTGCGGTCGTAGAGCGGTTCGATACGGATGTTGTCATCGCTGTGCGAGACCAGCTTTTCCTCGAAGGAAGCGCCTGCCAATGCCTTTTCCGCCAAGGCGAGCCATCGCTGACGCTCGGCGTTCTCGGGTTCCACGTCCTGGATCAAGGCTCCGGCGCCCATCCGTCCTCCTCGTTTCATGCGGCCGCACCAGCCGGGAGCGGTTCAGTCTACGGTCCCCGGTCCGATATCGCAATGCAATGCGCTTTCAGAGACCGGATTCGATCCATCAGATATAGGTCAGTCCGCGTGGACGACGATTGCCAAACAGCGGCAAAATCCGCAAGCTCCAAAAACCCGATCTGAACGAATGGGGCCGATTTGGGCGAATGGCCCGGATTTGGACGAATGGCCCCGATTTGGACGAATGGCATTGTCGCTGTGCAATGGCCTCACTATACCTGCGGCAAGGCCACTGGCTTTAGACACATCAGTTTGCGGAGACCGGACATATGGCTGACGAGACCAGTATTTTCATCGGCGCCAGCCGAAAGCCCGACGACAGCTATCAGCGTGCCGAGCAGTTGTTGCTGCGATATGGGAATCGTCACGGCCTGGTGACCGGCGCCACCGGCACCGGCAAGACCGTCACCTTGCAGATCCTGGCCGAAGGATTTTCCAACGCCGGCGTGCCGGTGTTCTGCGCGGACATCAAGGGTGATCTGTCGGGCATCGCGATGATGGGCACGGCACAGGATTTCCTCGTCAAGCGGGCCGAACAGGTCAAGCTCGATCCGTATGACTTCCAGGAATTTCCCGTTATCTTCTGGGACTTGTTCGGCGAGCAGGGTCATCCGATCCGCGCCACGGTCTCGGAAATGGGGCCGTTGTTGCTGTCGCGCCTGATGAACCTGACCGAGGCGCAGGAAGGCATCATGAACATCGCCTTCCGCCTGGCGGACGAGGAAGGCTTGCTGCTGCTCGACATGAAGGATCTGCAGGCGCTGCTCGCCAACATCGCCGAGCGCGCCGACGAGATCGGCTCGCGCTATGGCAACGTGACGAAGCCATCGGTCGGGGCTATCCAGCGCACGCTGCTGGTCCTCGAACAGCAGGGGGCCGCAAACTTCTTCGGCGAACCGGCACTGCGTATCGCCGATATCATGCGCACCACCCGCGACGGACGCGGCGCCATCAGCGTGCTTGCCGCCGACAAGCTGATGATGAATCCGCGGCTCTACGCGACCTTCCTGCTATGGCTGATGTCGGAGCTGTTCGAGGTGCTGCCGGAAGTCGGCGACCCCGACAAGCCGAAGCTGGTGTTCTTCTTCGACGAGGCCCATCTTCTGTTCGACGAAGCACCCAAGGTGCTCATCGATCGCGTCGAACAGGTCGTCCGACTGATCCGCTCGAAAGGCGTCGGCGTCTATTTCGTCACCCAGAACCCTTTGGATATCCCTGAAAAAGTCCTGGCCCAGCTCGGCAATCGCGTCCAGCACGCGCTGCGCGCCTATACACCGCGCGAGCAGCAGGCAGTCCGGACGGCGGCCGAAACGTTCCGGCCAAATCCCGATTTCGACTGCATGACCGCCATTACACAGCTTGCCACTGGCGAGGCGCTGGTCTCGACGTTGGAAGCCAAGGGTGTTCCGTCCATGGTGCAGCGGACACTGATCCGCCCGCCATCCTCGCGGCTTGGGCCCATAACGGCCGCTGAGCGGCAAAAGCTGATCCAGGAAAGCCCGGTCGCCGGCCAGTACGATCAGGCCGTCGATCGCGAATCGGCTTTCGAAATGCTGCAGAAAAAGGCCAAGGACGCGCAGGATGCCGAAGAGCAGGCCCAGCAGGCCGGCAGCGGCGGCTCGCGCTGGACCATTCCGGGCTTCGGCAATGACGATCCCGCGCCGCAATCCGGTGGCAGGCGCACATCTGCACCGCGCCCGTCCAACCGCCAGACGGTCGCAGAGGCGGCGATCAAGTCGGTGGTGCGCTCGGTCGGCTCCTCGGTCGGTCGGGCAATCGTGCGCGGCATTCTGGGGAGCTTGTCGCGCGGGCGGTGACTGGAGGCAGCGGGCGCCGCTGCCTAGTCAGCTCAGAAAATCGAATTCGTGATCGCCTTGACCGGTCCAAGCAGCACCGAACCGTCCGGCACGCCGGCATCGATCGGGATCGCCTGTCGGTTGGCCGTCGCCACCATGGGTTGGCTGGCGTCGCTGGTCACGATGACCGGCGTCTTCGAGGGCACGCGATCATAGAGGTCGATAATGTCCTGGTTCATCAGACGCACGCAGCCTGACGACACCGACTTGCCGATCGAGCGCCACTCCGGCGAGCCGTGCAGACGGTAGAGCGTGTCGACATTGCCCTGGAACAGATAGAGCGCGCGTGCACCGAGCGGATTCTTCAGGCCGCCGGGCATGCCGCCATTGTCGGCGCTGTAGGGTTTCAGTTCCGGCTGGCGGGCTATCATTTCGTCCGGCGGCGTCCATTTTGGCCATTTCTGCTTCCACTGAACGACGGCGTCGCCGGACCATTCGAAGCCGGCGCGGCCAAGGCCGACACCGTAGCGTATCGCCTGACCGCCTGGACGAACCAGATAAAGGAAGTGGCCGGTCGTATCGACGACTATGGTTCCCGGCTTCTGTCCCGTCGGGTCGGGAACGATCTGACGCAGGAATTGCGGATCGATCTTGTCGACTGGGATGGCCGGCAAATCGAAGCCGCCGTCGCTGACTGCTGCATACATCGTCACATAGTCCGCCAGAGGCGGCTCGACATAGGTTGGTGGCGGCGGCTCGACCGGACCCGGCCCGGTGGTGGCGCATGCGGAAACCGCGATCGAAGCGGCGCCCAGGGCTGCGGCATTGAGAAAGCCGCGACGGCTCAGGCGAAAAGATTCGATTTCGGTTATGGACATGGTTGCCTTCTTTAAGTCTCAAATCGCAACAAAGCGTGAATTCGCCGACAGTTACGCGGGTGCCTGACAACACCTGGGGCGATAGGCGGTTCCGATTCTGGCCCGAACGTGGGCAAAGAAAGGCGAAGCTGTGACCAGGCTGCTACTGTGGCGCCAGAGACACAGGTCTCTTAGCTGCCGGGCACAAGGGCTTCGAGCGACGGCAGGATCAGGGCCGGTGGGAAGTCCCGGTATTCTTCGGGCTGGTTGGAGCGGTTGATCCACACCGTGCGAAAGCCGAATTTGGTGGCGCCTGCAATGTCCCAGCGATTGGACGACTGGAAGGAAACCGCGCCGGGGTAGAGGCGCCGGCCGGTGGCGACCATGTCGTAGACCGCGGGATCGGTCTTGAAGCGCCGCACCGTATCGACGGAATAGATATCGTCCAGAACCTGGTCGAGCGCGGCGGATTTGACCGCCGCCTGCAGCATTTCGGGCGAGCCGTTGGACAGGATCGCCAGCCTCGCTCCCGAAGCCTTGAGCGCCTTGAGCACGGCCGGCACTTCCGGATAGCAATCGAGCCGCCAATAGGCATCCAGCAATATCGCCTTGAGACCGGGGTCGGCCGAGGGAACCTTGCGCAAGGCGAAATCGAGCGCCTGTTCGGTCAGTTGCCAGAAATCGGCATAGGCGCCCATCAGCGTGCGCACCCAGGAATATTCGAGCTGTTTGGCGCGCCAGATCTCGGACAGCAATTGGCCGTCCGGCCCGATCCGGTCGGCATGACGGCGTACGGCGGCATGCACGTCGAACAGCGTGCCATAGGCGTCGAAGACATAGGCGGCGTATTGCATGACAGCAGTTTTGAGGGCAGGCGCGACAAGGTGCAAGCTTTGATTGCATTGCGCCCCGGCACTGGCCTCAACAAAACTCCATGATGCCGGTTGACGGCGCCCGCCAAAGCATCTTCCAATGGCTGTCACACGAGACCGATTGAGACGGGACGAGATGATGACACTGGCGGCTGCGGCGCAATCCACGACATGGACTTTCGTCGATGGTGATTGGCACGAAGGCAACGTCGCCATTCTGGGGCCGCGCAGCCACGCCATGTGGCTCGGCACCAGCGTTTTTGACGGCGGCCGCTGGTTCGAAGGCGTGGCGCCGGATCTCGACTTCCACGCAGCCAGGGTGAATTCCTCGGCGATTGCGCTCGGCCTGAAGCCGAACATGAGCGCCGACAAGATCGTCGGGCTGACATGGGATGGGTTGAAGAAGTTCGACGGCAAGACGGCGGTCTATATCAGGCCGATGTACTGGGCCGAGCATGGCGGCTATATGGGCGTGCCGGCCGATCCCGCCTCGACGCGCTTTTGCCTTTGCCTCTATGAATCACCGATGATTCCGGCGACTGGCTTTTCGGTGACCGTGTCGCCGTTCCGGCGTCCGACCATTGAAACCATGCCGACCAACGCCAAGGCCGGCTGCCTTTACCCCAACAACGGTAGGGCCATTCTCGAAGCCAAGATGCGCGGCTTCGACAACGCAATGGTGCTCGATATGCTGGGCAACGTCGCCGAGACCGGAACCTCGAACATCTTCCTGGTCAAGGATGGCCACGTCTTTACGCCTGCGCCGAACGGCACCTTCCTATCCGGCATCACCCGCTCGCGCACGATAGCGCTGCTCGGCGAATATGGCTTCAGGACCACGGAAAAGACGCTGTCGGTGCGCGATTTCCTCGAAGCAGACGAAATTTTTTCGACCGGGAACCATTCCAAGGTGGTGCCGATCACGCGCATCGAGGATCGCAATCTGCAACCCGGGCCGGTGGCCAAAAAAGCGCGCGAACTCTATTGGGATTGGGCGCATTCGACTTCTGCTGTTTGAGCGGATAAAAAGGCGATCGACGCTTCATCCGGAGTTGTCCCAACCCATTCCAGACCTATCTTACTCCGGTATCGACACCGGATTTTTCCACGAGGGAGTACTATCCATGGCCTTTGAATTGCCCGCTCTGCCTTACGACTATGAGGCCTTGCAGCCTTACATGTCGAAAGAGACGCTGGAATATCACCACGACAAGCACCACAAGGCGTATGTCGATAACGGCAACAAACTCGCCGCCGAGGCCGGCTTGGGCGATCTGTCGGTCGAAGAGGTGGTCAAGCAGTCGTTCGGCAAGAATGCCGGCCTCTTCAACAATGCCGCCCAGCATTACAACCACATCCATTTCTGGAAGTGGATGAAGAAAGGCGGCGGCGGCAACAAGCTGCCGGGCGCCTTGCAGAAGGCAGTCGATAGCGATCTCGGCGGCTACGACAAGTTCAAGGCCGACTTCATTGCCGCTGGCACGACACAGTTCGGCTCCGGCTGGGCCTGGGTCTCGGTCAAGGATGGCAAGCTGGCGATCTCCAAGACACCGAACGGCGAAAACCCGCTCGTCCATGGCGCGTCGCCGATCCTCGGCGTCGATGTCTGGGAGCACTCCTACTACATCGACTACCGCAACGCCCGGCCGAAATATCTCGAGGCGTTCGTCGACAGCCTGATCAACTGGGACCATGTCCTGGAATTGTACGAAAAGGCGAAGTGATCGATTTCCAGAAGCCCCGGTATCACCCGGGGCTTTTCTTTTCTGCGTCCCGCAAGAGCAAAGGTCCGGCAAAAATCATCAGGGGGAAGGGAATTTTCCCTCTGTAACATCCGTTGACGTCCTGTCCCGAAATGCCTTCATCATGGAGCCAATTGAATGAGAAAGCTTGTTATCGCCATCTCTATGCTCGCACTCGCGGCTTCGGCGGCCTTTGCCGACCCGATCCTCGACCGGCAGGCACTGATGAAGGAACGTGGAAAGATCGTCGGCGGCCTGTCGAAAGTGGTCAAGGGCGAGGAGCCGTTTGATGCCGCCGCGGTGCTGACGGCGCTGCAGGCGCTGCATGCGAATGCCGAGAAAGTCGACGTCGACGCGCTGTTTCCGGCGGGCAGCGACACAGGCGGCGATACCACTGCGTCGCCGAAGATCTGGGAAGACATGGCCGGCTTCAAGGCCACCAACGCCAAATATGTCGCCGACGTCAAGGCAGCGGCCGCTGCCGCTCCTGCCGACGTCGATGCGTTGAAGGCGCAATTCGGCGCCATCGGCTCCGATTGCGGCACCTGCCACCAGACCTACCGGGTGAAAAAAGGCTGATAGCGGGCGATGCCCTGGCTAAAGAAACTCGTCGGCGCCATCGTCATCCTCGGCGGCGTCGGCGCGGTTGCCGGGTGGGTCGGGTCGGCGCCGGTGAGGCTCGACAGGGAGACCCTGGCCAAGCTCGGTCCTGGCGACGCAGCCAGGGGCAAGCGCATTTTTTTTGCCGGCGGTTGTACATCCTGCCATGCAAAGCCGGGCTCACAGGGCGATGCGCGGCTTCAACTCGCGGGCGGTCTCGAGCTCAAGACGCCGTTCGGAACCTTCGTGCCGCCCAACATTTCGCAAGACGCCAAGGACGGCATCGGCGCATGGTCGGTCGAGGACCTCGCCAATGCCATGCTGAAGGGCGTGTCGCCTTCGGGCCGACACTTCTATCCGGCGTTTCCCTATGCGTCCTACGCGCGCATGAATCCGGTCGACATTGGCGATCTCTATGCCTTCCTCAAGACGCTGCCGGCCGTCGCCGGCAAGGCGCCTGCAAATTCGCTCGGTTTTCCCTTCAACATTCGTCGCGGCATCGGCCTGTGGAAATTGCTCTATCTTAGCGACCAGCCTGTCGTTCCATTTCCCGCTGCCACGCCCGATCCGGTCATGGCCGGCCGCTATCTGGTCGAGGGGCCGGGTCATTGCGGCGAATGCCACACGCCGCGCGACCTCGCAGGTGGTACGAAAAAGAACGTGTGGCTGGCCGGTGCGGTGGCTGCCGAAGGCAGCGGCGTCGTGCCGAACATCACATCGGGCGAGGGCGGTATAGGCGATTGGTCGGAAGCCGACATCGCCAACTACCTCGAAACCGGCTTCACGCCCGATTTTGATTCCGTCGGCGGCGCCATGGTCGACGTGCAGCGAAACATGGCCGAGCTGGCGCCGCAGGACCGTGCTGCCATCGCCGCCTATCTCAAGGCGATACCCGCGCATCCAAACGGCTATCCGGCCCGCAAGAGGGCGAACTAGTCTAGATCGAGTCTGCGGATGACAGGTGGCGGTCACCGAGAAAATCGAAGCCCGTTTCGAAAAAATGGTTGTAGTTGCAGGTCAACTCTTCGCCAGGCGCGATGTCGCGCAGCGCAAAACTCTCCTCGGGTGAGGAGACGTCGCAATTAGGCTCGTCGGCATGGTTCATGTAGCGCGCGTCGTCGGCTTCGAAGACGATGTAGTTCGGATCGCGGCGGTCAGGATAGGAGTAGCGGTCGAGATAGCTCTTCACCGGGCCGGCCGCCCGCTCATAAGTCTCGACCTCGATGAGCCGATCGAACCTTGGGTCTAACTTCCAGATCAGAGTACCGCGAGGAATGTGGTTCTTGGCAAAGACGCCGATTCCCTGGATGGGTGATTTGTCGAGATAGACGTCGACGAGCAGCATAATGAACCTTTACGCGATTGGAGGCTGTCAGGCCGGGAAAAGCCGCGCACTGGGTAGCGCGCGGTCGTCGCAATTGCGAGTGAAAATGAGCGACGGGAGCTTCAAAAAGTCCTGACACCCAGCCCTCTGGAAAGGGTGCGTCGATTATCGTCCAGAGTCAGCGTTGCTGCAGCGCCAGACGGACGCCCAAAGCGCAGTAGATGCCGCCGACAACTTTGCCCTGCAATCGTAACACCGACGGATTTCGGCGCAGGAACGTGCCGAGCCGGCCAGCGCTCACGGCAAAGACGACCGTGCTGAAAAGGCCCAGTATGACGAAGATGACCCCCAACGCGGCCATCTGAAGCATCACCGATCCGTTTTCAGGCCGCACGAACTGAGGCAGAAAAGCGAGGAAGAACAGAGCGGTCTTGGGGTTGAGCACTTCGGTCAGGACAGCCTGTCGAAACGCCTTGCCGGCGGAGATCGCGAGCGCACCGGCCGCCGGGTTGGCCGGTGTTTTCTCGATGATCGCGCGAATGCCGAGATAAACCAGGTAGGCCGCGCCGATGTACTTGATGACGCTGAACAGCGTCGCCGACGCGGCGATGATCGCCGAGATGCCGATCATGGCCATGACGGTATGAAAGACGTCGCCGGCAGCGATCCCGGCGCCCGTCGCGATGCCGACCCTGGTTCCGGAACTCGTTGCCCGGGCGATCGTCAGCAGGGTGGCGGGGCCTGGAATGAAGACGAAGCCGAGCACGACCGCGATGTAGGCGATCAGGGTGGTCAGGTCGATCATTTGTTGGTTGCTCCCGTAAGCTGCGCCTTGCCCATCACTTTCAGCGCGAAGGAGTAGGTGTAGGCGATCTCTTCCAGCCGCGAAAACCGGCCGGAAGCGCCTGCATGGCCGGAATCCATATTGATCTTGAACAGAACCGGATTGTCGCCGCTCTTGCGGTCGCGCAGCCGGGCCACCCATTTGGCCGGTTCCCAATAGGTGACGCGCGGATCGGTGAGACCGGCCAGCGCCAGGATCGGCGGATAGTCGTGATCAGAGACATTGTCGTAGGGCGAATAGGCAGCGATCGTCCGATAGTCGTCGGCGGACGCGATCGGGTTGCCCCATTCGGGCCATTCCGGCGGCGTCAGTGGCAGGGTCGCATCGAGCATGGTGGTGAGCACATCGACGAAGGGAACCTCGGCGACGATGCCGCCAAAACAATCCGGCGCCATGTTGGCGACGGCACCCATCAGCATGCCGCCGGCCGAACCGCCTTGCGCGACGATACGGTCATGCGCCGTGTAACGCTCGGTGACCAGATGGCGCGCGACGGCGATGAAATCGGTGAACGTGTTCATCTTGTTCTCCCGCTTGCCGTCATCGTACCAGCCATAGCCCTTGTCCTTGCCGCCGCGAACGTGAGCAATGGCGAAGACAAAGCCGCGGTCGACCAGCGAGAACCAGTTGGTGTTGAAGGCGGCCGGCACGGTGATGCCATAGGAGCCGTAGCCGTAAAGCAGGCAAGGTGCGGATCCGTCCAGCGGCGTGTCGCGATGATGCAAAAGCGAGATCGGCACCAGTTCGCCATCGCTGGCCGGCGCCATCAGCCGCCGCGTGACATAATGGTCCGCATCATGGCCGGACGGCACTTCCTGGGTCTTCAGCAGCACCCGCTCGCGGGTGCGCATGTTATAGTCGAACACCTGCGCGGGCGTCGTCATCGACGAGTAGGAAAAGCGCATGATCTCGGTGTCGTACTCATAGGAACCCGACAGGCCGAGCGAGAAGGCCTCCTCGTCGAGGGACAGAAGATGCTCCTCGCCGCTGATACGGTCGCGCACCACAATGCGCGGCAGGCCTTCCTTGCGTTCGAGCCGGACCATGTGGTCCCTGAAGCCGATCACCGACAGGATCAGCCGGCCGGGCTCGTGCGGCACCAGTTCCTGCCAGTTGGCGCGCACGGGATCGCTCGCCGGCGCCGTCATGATCTTGAAGTCCTTGGCGCCGTCGGCATTGGTCAGGATGAAGAAGATATCGCCGCCTTCTTCCAGCTCGTATTGAAGGCCAACCTCGCGCGGCGACACCAGTTTCGGTTCGGCAAACGGATCGTCGGCGCGCATCAGGCGGTATTCCGAAGTCTCGTGATCGTTGATGCCGATCATGATCCATTCGTTGTTGCGGGTGCCGTCGACATTCATGAAGAAGCCGGGATCGGTTTCCTCATAGATCAGCCGGTCGCTGTCCGGGCTGTCGCCCAGCGCATGGAAGAGTACCTTGGACGGGCGATGGTTGGGATCGAGACGGGTGTAGAAGAAGCCGTCATTGCCTGCGTTCCAGACGCCTGAACCGCCGGTGTCGGGGATCTGGTCGGCAAGCTCCTTGCCATCGGCAAGGTCACGCACGCGAAGCGTGTAGAATTCGGAGCCCTTGTCGTCGAATGCCCATAGCAGCTTGGCGTGGTCGGCCGAATGGTCGACACCGCCAAGACGGAAATAGGCCTTGCCCGCGGCCTCCGCATCGCCGTCGAGCAGGATATGCTCGGCGCCGCCGTCGCGCGACATGCGGAAATAGCGCGGCTGCTCGCCACCAAGTTTAAAGGACGAGCCGTAGGCATAGGGCCCATCCTTCATCGGCACGGAAGAATCGTCTTCCTTGATACGGCCCTTCATCTCCTTGAAAAGCTGCTTTTGCAGTTCGACCGTGTCGGCCATCAGCTTCGACTGGTAGGCATTCTCCGCCTCGAGTTCTGCGCGGATCCCCGCATCGAGCAATGACGGGTCGCGGAACATCTCCTGCCAGTTGTCGGCCCGTAGCCAGGCATAGTCGTCGGTTCGCGTGATGCCGTGATGCGTGTCGGAAACCGGCCGCTTCTCGGGCGTTGGCGGGCTGACGATCGGAAATATGGATGTCTTGGTCATTGCATCTCGCTTTGCCAGTATCTTCAATGGGCCAGTATCTTGAAGGGCCATCTCGAATGGAGAAGTATCTTGAATGGCAAATGAACACGCCGATCAGGGCAGGTTCAAGAGCCGGAGCGTATGGGTTGTGTCGGCTCCAGGAGATGAGCCGGGAGGAGAGATGATGACTATTTGGTCTCGGACTGCTGCGGCTTTCGCCGTTGCTTCGCTAACTCTGGGCTTTGCCGGCCAGTCTCATGCGACCGTATTCGCGGCTTGGCAAGTGGCCAATGTCCCGTTCGGCGACACGCTCAATGTACGCAAATACCCTTCGGGCACATCCCAAAAGCAGGCGGGATATCCGAACGGTACCGTTCTGCAGATGACCGGGCGATGCACCGGCGGAATAAACCTGCTCGACATCGCCAACCAGCCGGCATGGAAGCAGGCACAAAAGATTCGCTATCGCTGGTGCGAAGTCTGGCATGATCCGGTCCAGAACGGCAATTTCGTCACCGGCTGGGCCTATGGCAAATACATCATCCCGCATTGATTGACGCGGCAGCAATCAGCCGATCGGTCGGATGACTGGCATGTCGCCTGATTGCTTGTGTATGACCACGGCAACCTGTGGTTTTGTGGGCAAATGCGAACAACCAATATTTCTCGAGCGATAGCCAAGCAAGATCAAACATTAAAACCCGTTTCGTGAGTTG
Source organism: Mesorhizobium sp. Primo-A (assembly GCF_003997175.1). Taxonomy (NCBI): domain Bacteria; kingdom Pseudomonadati; phylum Pseudomonadota; class Alphaproteobacteria; order Hyphomicrobiales; family Phyllobacteriaceae; genus Mesorhizobium; species Mesorhizobium sp. Primo-A. The sequence continues at coordinate 118,550 of NZ_RZTG01000012.1, read as the reverse complement.
CCACGAATGTAACGGCGATCTGACGTTGCGTCAGCTGCCGCCGACGGGAACGCGAAATATCGATAAATTACACAATGCACGAAAGATTGAAGCTGATCGCGGAACATTTGATCAATATCGTTCAATATAGCGCGAGGGGTGAATTGACTTACTTGGTCTGCACGCTCATTGATGTGCCCGCGACACGAATCGTAGAAACTCTACCTGCACAAAATTCGTGCGATGCCCTGCTTGTAAAAAAGGGCGCAGATCGATGTAACTCTTGTTGGGGACCGAAGACCATGGATATTGTCGAAACACCTTCCAGAAACAGCGATGCGCTGATCGAATTGACCGCCGATGTGGTGGCCGCCTATGTCAGCAACAATCCCGTGCCGGTCGGCGAACTGCCGAACCTGATATCCGATGTCCATGCCGCACTCGGGCGTGTGGGCGGAACCGCCGAACAGCCGCCTGCCGACAAGCAGAAGCCGGCGGTCAACCCGAAGCGGTCGGTTCATGACGACTACATCGTCTGCCTTGAAGACGGCAAGAAGTTCAAGTCGCTGAAGCGCCACCTGATGACCCACTATGACCTGACGCCGGACCAGTATCGCGAAAAGTGGAACCTCGACCCTACCTATCCGATGGTTGCACCCAACTATGCAGCTGCCCGGTCCCAACTCGCCAAGAAGATGGGTCTCGGCCGCAAGCGCAAAGCGCGGTAATTGCTGCCAGCCAGATCGGATCGACATCAACGGCGCCTTCGGGCGCCGTTTGATTTTTGCGAGCCGCGACGCGCGGATCGGGTCGGGAAGCGTCAGGCGGTCTGCTTGAGCGCTGCCTCGGCGTCGCGCTTGATGCGCTTGACCATCGAGCGAAGGCCGTTGGCGCGCTGCGGCGACAGATGTTCGTCGAGGCCGAGTTCTTTCAATGTCGCTTCCGCATCGGTCTTCTGGATTTCGCTGGCGGTCCTGCCGGAAAACAGCGCCAGCATGATCGCGACCAGCCCACGCACGATATGAGCGTCCGAATCGCCGGAGAAGGTGATGACAGGATCGGCTCCAGCTCCGCGTTCAGTGGTCAGCCAGACCTGGCTGACGCATCCCGGCACCTTGTTGGCGGGGCTGCGCTGCTCGTCCGGAAACGGCGGCAGCGCCTCGCCGAGTTCGATGACATAACGATAGCGGTCTTCCCATTCCTCGAGGAACGAGAAGTCGTCGCGGATCGTCTGGATCGTCGTGGTCATGTCTGGGATATAGTCACGCGGCGGCTCCGCGTCACGGAAAAAACAAGGACACCGCGGGCGTCGAGAGGGCAGACAGCCCGCGGTGCGCCGTCGAAACGGCTTAATTCTGAGGCGGCAGGTTGACGGTCTCGGGCAAGACGATTCCTTCGGGCACGCTGCCGGTCATCGTCGACGTGTCGGGGCCGGCGGCGGACTTGTCGTCCATCATCGCTGCCGCGATCTTGGCGGTCTCTTTGGCGCGGGCGGTAATGGTGTGCATCGCCGACTTGCCGGTCTCGCAGACATCGGGTTTGCGTTCGCAAATGCCGGCGATATCGCCAACCGCTTCGCGTGCCGCAAACAAGGCTTGGATCGGTCCGACGCTTTCATGCCCCGCTTCATCGGGGCCGACACTCAATGGCAGCGCCAGCAGCACCAGCGAAAACCAGAAAGCCATTCTTATGAGGAAGACCATGCCCTTGCCCTCTCGTCGTGACCGGATCATGCATCCATATGGCATGACCTCTTTTGTAGGCAGGATTTTGGCACACAGGCGCAAAGGACGGCTTGCGGGCAAAGAGAGAATTTTCCTCAAATTTTAGGCAAATTCGAAACGAACCGTTCTGCAATCGACTTGTCTCAAATCCGAGCAATTTTCCTTAACAACAAATAACCATATATCCCCATGATTTCCCTGTGTTTTTCTTGAAATAGGGAAGTCCAGGTGCCGAGTGCGCCCGGCCGATGGGTGCAGTCGGCGGATAACTCTCCGTTTACTATGGCTGCATTTGTCCGTGCTTTCGGCCGCCGGCATCCCGATATTTGCCGCAGGCCGGGCCCTGGTCGGCCCTGCCTTATCCATTCCTTAAACGCTGGATGCGAGTTTCAAAGCCAACCAGAACCATCTGCAAAGCAGAGCTGTCCACGACAAGTGCGAGTGCGTTGAGTTGAGTTCAATCAAGGCCAGATACGTTGAATTGCCTGGCGCGATTTCGGCCGGTTGCGAACGTATGGTCCATCCGTCCATCCTTGGGCGGAGCGACCGCGAGCGCCAGCGCCGCTTTATCGGCGTCATGCTCGCCGCTCCTTTCTTTGTCGCCGGTGCCGCGGTCACGCTGGTTACTTCAGGCATGGGCGTCGCCGTCACCATGGCCGCCATTTTCGCCGCCTTTGGCCTGTGCTGGTTCGTCGCCTTGCTGGTGGCGGCGACCGGCAAGATGGCGATAGCGAGTTGGGTCGCCCTGGTGCTGGCCGGCATTTCTCTCGGCAGTCTCATTGCCGCCGCGGGCGGGCTGAGTTCGCCTGTCGCCATGCTTGTCGTGGCGCTGCCTTTTGAAGCCTGGTGGATCGGCGCTTCGCGGCGGGCGGCGCTGTGGGGAGCCGTGTCGGCCGCTGTCGCCATCTTGGCTCAGCCTTTGGCTGGAACCGTATTCCCGTTCGCAGGAGCGCAGATCGCGGCGTGGCACTGGTTGGTGCCGTTGGCCTGGACGCTCACACTGATCCCGCGCGCATCGGCATTTCAAAACACGGCCGATGCGGCTGATGTGCTCGACACTGCCGACCGGCTCGAAGACATCATCGATGCGGTGGTCTTGCGCGTCGCCCGTCATGGCGAGGTCCTGGACGCGTCGCCAAAAGCGCGCACGCTTTTGAAACTGCCGCCCGAACTGCTGTCCGGAAACGGCCTCTTCGATCGCGTCCATCTGTCGGATCGCGTTTCCTATCTCAGCGCAATGGCCGACATGCGCGACGGCGCACTGTCGCGCCGGCTCGAATTGCGCATCCGGCTGCCTCAGAATGGCAATGGCCTGACGGCCGACAATTACCGGCCGTTCTCGCTTGATCTCGTGCGTGGTGAGGAACAGGGTGATGTCTTTACGTTCGTCCTGAGGCAGAATGACGAGATCGCCCGGTTGCGCGAGGATCTGGCGGCAGCCAATGAGGCGGCCGCGTCCGCCGAGGTGGCGAAGGGACGCTTCCTGGCGGTGGTCAGCCACGAACTGCGCACGCCGTTAAATGCCATTATCGGCTTCTCGGATATGCTGCTGCATGAGATGTTCGGCGCCTTCAAGGATCCGCGCCAGAAAGAATATGTCGGCTTGGTACGGGATTCGGGCCAGCATCTGCTCGCCGTCGTAACCTCGATACTCGACGTGTCCAGGATTGAATCGGGCGTCTATGCGACCGAACCCGAGCCGTTCCGGTTCGCGGAGGCGGTCGATATGTGCCAGTCGATGATGCAACTGCAGGCGCAGGCCAAGAACATCGATCTGCAGGCGCAGATCGCGCCGGACGCCGGCGACATCAATGCCGATCAGCGCGCCGTGCAGCAGATGCTCATCAACCTGGTCTCCAACGCGATCAAGTTCACTCCCGACGGCGGCGACGTCGTCGTCGGCGCCAAGCGGATCGGTTCGCGCCTGCATTTCTGGGTCAGGGACACCGGCATCGGCATCGCCGAGGAGGATTTCGCCAATCTCGGCAAGCCCTTCATGCAGATCCAGAACGACTATACCCGCCGTTTCGAGGGGACTGGTCTTGGCCTTTCACTGGTCAAGGGCCTGGTGGCGCTGCACGAGGGCACGATGTCCATCGAAAGCATGCCAGGCGAGGGCACCACGGTGACCATCAGCCTGCCGGTGAACGGACCGAAGGGACATCAGGCGGAGAAGACCGGCGTGCTGACCATGCCTGTGGCGATGGCGAAAGGGGACAGAGATGGCTCGCTCCGCAAAACCGGCTAAGGCGGTCAAGCGCCGCAGCAATGCCTTTCAGGACGGCGCTGTCGCCGTCGGCGGCATGATCTCGCGCAATCCTGTCCTGGTGGGCGGCTCGACGGCGTTCCTGGTGACGCTGTTCTATGTCTCGGCCAATGCCTTGTGGTACCAACCTTTCCCGCATGCCGGCGCATTTTTTGCGACCCGCAGCATTGCGGGCTTTCCGCACGCGACGCCCGACGAACCGGAGACGACATTCAACATCGTGCGGCCATCCGGCGCGCCGGCACCGATCAAGGGCGATCCGGTTGTCGAGCAGGTGCAAGGCATATTGAAGGATCTCGATTTCTATTCCGGGACGGTCGACGGCATTTCCGGACCCAACACCCGCAAGGCCATCCAGGACTATCAGCAGAAGGTCGGGCTCAACACGTCCGGCGAGATCGACGCGCTTCTGCTCGATCAACTGGGCGCGACGCCGAAGACAGCTTCCGTCGTGCCCAGACCGCAGCCGCGCCCGGATATGCCGGCCGCCGTTCCGGTGTCTTTGCAGACAGGTTCGGGACAGACAAATTCCGGGCAGGCGGATGCCGCGACGCAAGCGCCCGATGCCCGCATCGTCAAGATCCAGGCCGGGCTCAAGGCGTTCGGCAATGACGACATGCAGCTGGATGGTGTCGTCGGCGCGCGCACAAAGGCGGCGATCAAGGAATTCCAGTCGCTGTTCGGGCTGCCGCAGACCGGCGAGCCCGATGAGATCGTCTATGTCAAGATGCGCGAGATCGGCCTGACCAACTGACGGCCGAAACGACGGCTCGCCGAGCGGCGGAAATATCGATAGAGAACCGGCAGTTTCGGGAGCTCTCTCATGCGCGTCACATCGGATCTGTGGGTTTCGGCCCTGTTGCGCCGGATTTTCGGCGCCGGTGGATTTGCCGCCGTGGTCAAGCGTGGCGCGACCGAGGCCGGCGCTGTGTTCGTGCTGGCGCGGGGCAGGCTGGGTGAGGTTGCCCTGTTCGGGCCGGCGCCGCAGACAAGCTATGATTCGGCCAAGCCCGACGACCGGTTTTTCACTCTGCTCGGAGCTGGTGACGATCCCGCGGTGCTCGAAGCCAGGCTGGAACGGGAGAAAAAATTCGATCCCGACATCTGGGTGGTCGAAATCGAGGCCGGTGCCGTGCCCGTCGAGGAGCTTATTTCCGTGAAGACGCCCTGAGGCCGGAAGAAGCCGCCGCATCGTCGCTGTTCGAAGCGGTGCGTGTATCGCTGTTGGCAGGTGCTGCGCCGCGAACCACCCTTGAAAGGATTTCCGCTCTCCACGACCGCATCTTGTCCTGGGCCGCCTCGCGATGCAGCAGCCGGTAGCGGTCGAGGAAAGTCCGGATAGCCTGCGGGTGCGGGAACTGGCTGGGATAGACGGCAACCGTGACCAGGAAGGCCCTGTCTTCGCTGAGGTCGAGCGAGCGCAAGGCGACAAGCAGCGAGGCATAATTCTGGTTGGCGGTGAGCGATCGCGCGGTCTCGAAATCGATGTCGAGCGCATCGGCGAGCGCGGTCTGGAAGAACGCGGCGTTTCCCGTCAGCGCTGTCTCGCGCAATTTCATATAGGTGTCGGCGCCCTTGAAAGGCTCGGCGGTCGCTGTCTTCTCGTCGCCGGTGCGCATCATCGAGCGCAGCCTGCGCCGTGCATTCTCGGCCGCGATGCCGAGTGTCTGTTCCCGGGCTGGCTCGCCGGAGGCGGTATCCGCGCTCGCTGGCGCGATCTTGTCTGCCCCAGCGGCGTTCGCATCCGGGTCCGGCGCGCGCACCAGGGTTGGCCTCTCGAGGGCCCTGATCAGGTCAGCAATGGTCGGGTTCAAGCCCTTGCGGCGCGCAATGGCACGCGCATGCGGCAGGCCATGTCGCCCGATCAGGGCGATGAGATCGATGTCGCTGACGGCGCGTGAGCGGATGAGCAACGGCGCGGCAATGTCGACCGGTTCCTCGCAAAGACGGCGCACCAGGGCGGCGGGTGCGTATTCGCATTCGGAAAGGGCGGCTGCCACGTAACGGCGGGATTCGACGGACACGTCATTGAACAGCGGCAGCGTCAGGTCTTCGAGCTGGCCGATCTCGCGGCGTGAAGGGCGGGTGAGCGAGCAGAACGCCGACACTGCGGCGCGGAACAGCCTTTCGGCCTTTCCCGAGTCTTTTCGTACCGCGATTTGCCTGAAGTCCGAAGATGACACGAAGGATACGCCCGTACTCGACACAAGCTTGGCGCGCTCGACCGGGATTGTGTCGGTTTCGCGAGCACCAAGAACAAAGATCAAGTTAGCGACGATCCGTTAGCGTTCCGTTAACCCTCTGCCGCCTTAATGACATTTGGAGGCGTTGCGTTGTGCTCCGGGGAAACCGAGAGGAATGCGCGAACCATGGGCATGGTACTGTCTTTCGTGCCGCGTACGGCACCAAACACCAGAGCAAAGCAAACCGCCGAAATGCCGGCGGCGGTGATCATCTTTCCCGGCATCCGCTATGAGCGGTCGCATGCCGGCGAAGTGCGGCCGGTCGATCCCGACAAGACGGGATCGCCAGGGACGAAGCCGGTCCCGCACCACTGAGTTTCGGCGGCCACGGACCTTTGGTCCGGGATCATGTCTAGTGCATGTCGCCCAAAAGTGACCTCGGTTTTGGAGAACGACATGCATGAAAACAAAGACCTAAAGCGGGTCGTCTGAATCCGTTCAGACGCGACACGCTCTAGAAGTCCTGCAACTCACAGGAACTCTGTTCGAAGAAGCGCGACACGATCGGCTTCCAGCTGCTGTCGGGGACGAAGGCACGGATGACGAAGATGCCTTCCTCGATCGGCGCTTCGACGAAGATCGCCCCCTGAAGATCCTCTGGAAGGTCCTTGCGCACGTCGATCATCTGCGCCGGCGTCAGCACCACGGCATCCAGAACGCCGCCGGTCGCTGTGTGGTCGTTGAAGGAATAGATGTTGTGGCCGCTGCGGTCATAGACCGACACCGACCAGAACGGGACATGTCCAGGTGCCTTGACGCGGACCAAACCTTCGCCCAGGTCGAACCGGCACGCCGTTGCATAAAACAGCGGGTCGACGGATTTCACCACGGGCGCCCCACCGGCCTCGGCATCGAGCCGCGTCATCTTGTAGAGATCCGAAGCCATGGACAGCCGCGACCAGGCGTCGCGTTCGGAAAATTCAGGCACCAGAAGCAGCACGGCGATGTGCACAATGCCGGCGCCGAGCAGGCCGAGCAGGACGGCATGCAAAAGTCTGCGCATCGCCGCATAAAAACTACGCATCGCAGCCGACCTTGACGATCCGCGGCAGCGAGACGTCCGACAGGCCCGTGCTGCTGGCGATTGGCGTGTCGTAGAAGGTCAGCACGAAATACATCCTGCCGAAGCCGTCTGTCAGCAGCCAATTGCCGGGCATCGGGTGATGGCCGGCGGAAATGATCACCGAATTGTCGGGCTGGCGCACCACCCCGTAGGATTGCAGCGCCGCCAGCCGGGATTTGCCGGTCTCGACCACGCTGAGCGACTGGTCGGCGGCGTAGAGCGTCCAGAACCGCGCCGTCGGAAATCCGCCCTCGATGGTGTAGGTGCATTCGCGCTTGAGCTCGGCGCCGCCCGTGTCTCGCTCGGCGACGAAGGACAGCCCCTCGGCACGGCCGAGTGCAAGCACGCCCTCGCGCGCCACGCGAGCCTTGGAATAAGGATCGGCGGACGGCGTGCCGATATCGGGAAAGGCTGTCCATTGACCGATCCGGATGGCGCCGACGCCATCCTGGACTTTCAGCGCATACCAGACGCTGCCGCCACCGCCGATGATGGCTATGGCAAGCGAAAGCAACGTCAGGAAGGCAGTTTTGAGCATGAAGGGCCGGGGACACCGAAGAGTTGCCGCTCGGGGATATCGCGGCGCAGGGCCTTGTGGCAAGCGGGCCGATGTAGAATTGCAGCCGCCTCTTCCTTCTCCACCTGCGGGAGACGGTGGCCGAGCGAAGCTCGGTCGGATGAGGGGTGTTCCAGCTTCGCAAGGACGGTGATCCGGCCAGCACCCCTCAACCGTCTCGGCGCTGCGCGCCGATCCACCTTCTCCCACAGGTGGAGAAGGAAGAGGCGCGCCATCACAGCGCCGACAGCGTCTCCGGCGGTTGAGGCGTATTGAGGACGGGCGCCGACTGGAACAGGCTGGTCATGTCCCGCAGCGTCTGCGTCGTGCGGCTGGACAGCACCGGCGGCCGTTCGGCGGCTGCATCGGCCACCGCCTGCGCGTCGCTCTTCTTCTGTGCTTCCTCGGCTTTGGCAGCGATCTCCTCGTCGACGAAGGGCTTGTCGATGCCCGGGATCGGCTTGAGGTCGATGTTCTGGTGCGCATAGACCATCAGGCGCTGCCATACCATCGCAGGCAGCGAGCCGCCGGTCATGTTCTTGGTCGGCGTGAAATCGTCATTGCCCATCCATACCGCCGCCGTGTAGTTGCCGGTGAAGCCGACAAACCAGGCGTCGCGGTAGGATTGCGTCGTGCCCGTCTTGCCGGCGACGACGATGTTGGGAAGTTGGGCCCGCCGCGCCGTGCCCATCACCGGTACTGCCGCCAGCATGGTGTTCATCGATTTCAGCGCCTGCTCCGACAACACCCGGTGTGGCGGCGGCGCATCCTTGGCGAAATCATAAACCACCTCGCCGGTGCGGGTGACGAGTTGGCTGATGCCGTGCCGGAAGCCGACGAAACCGTTGTCGGCGAACACGCTGTAGCCCGTCGCCTGGTCCATCACCGTCATGCCCGAGGTGCCCAGCACCATCGTCTTGTGCGCTTCGAGCGGCGATTCCACGCCCATCGCCTCGGCCATGGCCTTGATCGGCCCGATGCCAAGGTGATCCTTGGCCAGCCGAACCGGCACGGTGTTGATCGATTTGGCCATAGCCATGATCAGAGTTACATTGCCCGCCGATCCGCCGCTGTAATTGTGCGGCGACCAGGACCCCCAGCTGATCGGGCCGCCGGAGATGATGGAGTTGGGCGTGAAGCCGTGTTCCATCGCCGTTGCATAGACATAGGGTTTGAATGACGAGCCGGTCTGGCGCAGCGCCTTGGTGGCGCGGTTGAACTGGCTGGCGCCATAGTCGCGGCCGCCGACGATGGCGCGCACGGCGCCGTTGGTCTCGATGACGACGACGGCACCTTCGGTGACGTTGTACTCCTTGCCGAACTGGCGCAGGTGGAACTCCACCGATTCTTCCGCTGCCTTCTGGATGTTCGCGTCGAAGGTGGTGTGGGCAACAAGCGAGTGCTGGCCCGGTTTGGCGATCTTCTTGACCTCGTCGAATGCCCAGTCGAGGTAATAGTCCGGACTTTTCTGCTCGCCGCGGTCGACGACATCGGCCGGATGCAGCCTTGCCTGCAGAACCTGCCCCTCGGTCATGAAGCCGGAATCGACAAGGTTGGACAGCACCACATTGGCGCGTGCGCGCGCTGCCGGCAGGTTGATGTGCGGCGCATATTTGGTCGGCGCCTTGAACAGCCCGGCCAGCATCGCCGCCTCGGCGAGGTTCAGATCCTTGACGCTCTTGCCGAAATAGAAATCGGCGGCCGCCTCGATGCCGAACGTACCGCCCCCCATGTAGGCTCGATCGAGATAGAGCTGCAGGATTTCCTTCTTCGACAGATTGGCCTCGAGCCACAGCGACAGGAAGGCTTCCTTGATCTTGCGCTCTAGCGTGCGCTCATTGGTGAGGAACAGGTTCTTGGCCAGCTGCTGGGTTATGCTCGAGCCGCCCTGAACGACGGAATTGGCCCGCACATTCTCGAAGATGGCGCGGGAAAGGCCGAGCACATCGATGCCGTAGTGATCGAAGAAGCGGCGATCCTCGGTAGCAAGCACCGCCTTGATGACGTGATCGGGCATCTCGTCGACCGGCACGGAATCGCGCTGGATGATGCCGCGCTGGCCGATCTCGTTGCCATAGCGGTCGAGGAAGGTGACGGCGAAGTCGCCCTGGGCGCGCCAGTCGCCGGCCGTATCCTGGAAAGCCGGAATGGCCAGCGCCAGCATCACCACGATGCCGCCGGCGCCGAGCGTAAAACCTTCGCTCAACACTTCGATGATGCCACGGCGCCAGCCGTTGACGCGGAAGCGCCGCGAGAAGATCGTCGCCGATTCCCAGAACTGGCGCGCCTTGAAGCCGATCTCGTAGAGCGAGGAATCGATCCACGCGTCGAGCGCCAGCAGCCGGGCGGCGATCGGACCTCTTCTCTTGCGCGGTTCGGGACTGGCCATTCGGAATCCGGCTAGCAATTGCACGACCTGAGTACCGCAAACCGGCAATTTCAGGGCGATGCATTCCGCAAGACTATTCCTCCATTTTTCCAGCACTCACAAGGGCAGCGAAGACACAGTATCGGGTTTGTTGCTGAGGGGCGAGCCGGCTCAGGCCGGTTCGCGCTTCAGCGCCTGCGCCATGCAGTGGATGCCGCCGCCGGTCTTCGAAATCTCGCTCATGTCGACGGCCGCGACCTCGAAACCGCGGGCCTTGAGCTGGCCGATCAGCGACTGGCTGGAGGTCGGCGCGATCACCCGGTCCTTGCCCAGCGACATGAAGTTGCAGCCGAGCGCCATCGTGTCCTGGAACGGCACGTCGATGATCTCGTGGCCTTTGCCCTTCAGCCAGTCGACAATGCCGGGCTCGGTGCAGGCAAGGCAGACGGCGGTCAGTTTTTCGGCGATCGGCACCACCATCAGGTCGATATGGACGTAATATTCGTCGATGAAGGCGATGCGGGTTTCCCAGCCTTCCTTGTCGAACCAGGCCTGCACCTGGCGCGCACCTTCCTCCTGCGTGCGCGCGCCGCCGCAGCCTATCAGCACGACGCCATCCTCGATGACGTTGAAGTCGCCGCCCTCGAACGTACCAGCCGTGACCATGTCGTAGATCGGGATGCCGAGTTTTTCATAGGTGCGGATCGCGGCATAGTTCTCGCCGCGCCGCCACCAGTTGGCCATGGCGGTGATGAAGGCGCCGTAGGGCGTCATGACGCTGGAATCGCGGGAATAGACCTGCATCGGCAGCTCGGGCGTCGGCTCGTGCCAGTGGATGTTGACGCCGAAATGCTCGTAGGCGGCGACCAGGTCCTTGTGCTGTGCTTGTGCGATCTGCACGTTGCAGGGCGCCTCGCGCAGGTGCTTGCGCGACAGCGAGCTGGTCGACAGATGACGCAGGAAATTGGGCGAGCCGAGCAGGACGTCGGTCAGCACGTCGGTCTCGTTGGCAAAACCCCAGGCGGTCAGCGGCTTGGTGCCGCCGGCGGGGGTGCGGCGCTGCAGCGAAAACGGCTCGGCGACAATGCGGTCATGAACGGTCATGGGATGCTCCTCGTGAGGTGACTTGGGGGTGTCTGATTGCTCGGTATCCACCAGTCGCGTCCACGCGGGGTGGTGACATATTCTGGCCAGCGAAACCCGATCGGCGGCTCGTAGTCGCAAAGCGGTGCGATCCAGTTCGAACCGCCGATGCCGCCGCCGGTGCGGGTAACGAACTCGTCCATCGCCGCCTCGCGGGCAGTCTGGTCTTCCAGCAGGCGAAGGGCGGCAAGCGCAATCGTGCGGGAGGCGCAGGCCACCATCGGGTCGATCGTGGCCGAAATACCGCCCAGCGCATTCATCACCCAGGCTGGATAGGGATAGCCGGTCTCCGAACGCAGCGCCGGGCGGGCGACATAGAAGCGCGCCGTCGGCGTATGCCAGCTCATGTCGGTGTAATCGTCGGAGGTCGAATTGACCTGCGAGGGCGGCAGGTCGCGGCGCAGGATCGCTTCCGCCGCCTGCGGCTCGATCAGGCGCTCCAGCTCTTCGATGAACGGCTCGTCGCTCGCCATGCGCCCGGCATTGACCTGCATTTCGCGCGCGACTGCCTTGGCGTCTTCGTCCCAGCGCGGCGGCCCGACCGCCGACAGCGCTTCATAGGCGATCTCGGCCATGGCATGATTGGCAAGTCCCGGTCGTGACTTCGACACCCAATGCCGCTCGGTGCGGCAATCACTCATCGCTGCCGCCGCCTCGGCATTGCGGTCGAGCACCGCGGTGACCTGCTCGGCCATGGCAAGCGTCGGCACGCGGATCATGTACTGAATCTCGGCCAGCCCCGCCGGCAAATTGTCGGCGGTCGCTTGCCCCGCCGTCAGGATCGCCTCGCTGATCGACCAGCCGCCCTGGTGAGGCAGCATGGAATCGCGCAGAGCCTTGGAGGCCATGTACATCATCATCAATGCGTCGTTGGCGCCGGGCGCGCGCGCCGCCGAATGTGCTTGCGGAATGGGTGCAGCACCCGCAGCCAGCGCCCAGCGCTCCGGTTGGTCGCAGATGAAGCGATAGATCATCGCGTAGGCCGCGCCGCAATGCGTGTCCCAGCGCGCCGTGTTGCAGAGCGGCAGCATGTAGAACGGATGAAAGGAGATCATGCCGGCAAGGCCGTCATAATAGCCCTTGGCGGCATGGATCGGCTTTGACCCACGCACCTTTTCCGCCGGCTCGCCGGTGAAGCGCAGCGTGCCTGATATGCCGTGGCGCTGCATCGCGGCCTTGGTCGCCAGCAGCCCGCCGAGGCTCGAAATACCCAGCCCGGAATGCGGGTCGGTGTGGCCGCCGGCCTGGTTGCCAAGTCCCCGGCGCGGACGCTCGACCGTAGCGGCATCCTGGCAATTGCCCGGCACCGCGTCGTATTCGGCGTACATGCCGATGGTCGGGCCGGGGCCGTTGGTCCAATGTGCGCAGAAGGCGGTCGGCATGCCGCCGGAGCCTTCTTCGACAGAAAAGCCTTCGAGTTTCAGTCGCTCGACATACCAGGCGGCGGATTGATATTCCCGCCACGCGGTCTCGCCGTAATCGAAGATGATGCGTGTCCACGCGGACAACAACGGCTGGATGCCGTCGAGACAGGCAAGGGCGGTTGCTTGCGCCGAGGTGGCCACCGGTTTCTCCATGGCATGAGAAGAAAGCAGTGAAGCGGTTCGCTAAAAAGTGATATGTTTTCCCGGTTCGTGCAAATTCGGTTCACCTGAGGTTCCTTGCGTATACCATCCACACAAGCGCTGCGTGCGCTCGACAGCTTCGCCCGCCATGGCAGCGTCTGGCGCGCCGCCGACGAGTTGCACCTGACCCGCAGCGCCGTGAGCCATCAGCTTCGTCTGCTGGAGCGCGATCTCGGCTTCGACCTGCTCGAACGCATCGGCAAGGGCGTGGCGCTGACGCCGCGCGGCCAGCGCTATGCCAGCGACGTGCGCAAGGCGCTCACCGTTTTGGGCGATGCGGTGACGCGGGACGCCGGCACCGGCGTCGGCGGCTCGTTCGCCGTCAGTTGCACGCCCGGCTTCGCCTCGCTGTTCTTGTGCACCCATATCGGCGAGTTCCGGCAGATGTATCCTGACGTGGCGCTGCGCATCCTGACGCCGCGCCGGCTCGACGATGTCAGCAACGCAGATGCCGATGCCTTCATTGCGTTTGGTGTCGGCAATTGGCCGAACCGGGCGGTCGAGCCGCTCTGCGAAATCTCGTTCACGCCGCTCTGCAGCCCGACGCTGCTCAACAAGGTCGGCGGTTTTTCCCGACCGTCGGACGTGCTGCGCGCCAACCTGCTGCATCTCGACGACACCGAGGATTGGGCGCGCTGGCTGGCGCTGTCCAAGGTGGAAAACCCCGACATCGAGGGTGGCATCTTCTTTTCCGACATGAACCTGGTCTTTTCGGCGGCGATTGCCGGCCAGGGCATCGCCATGGGCGACGAACTGACCAGCCGGCGGGCGCTGAGCGAGGGCCGGCTGGTCAGGCCGTTCGACATCGCGATCAAGTCGCCACGCTCTTATTTCCTGGTCTCCGAACACGCCAAGGCTTCGCATCCGGTGCTGGAAGCGTTCGCGGGATGGCTGCGGTCGAAACTCCAGGAGAACCGCATTCTGCCGTATTGAGGGCAAGGCGGCGCCATCTCGCCATAGATGAATGGAATTTGCCGATCACGCGAAAACTATTCGGTTGCGGTGAGCCGGCACCCTGCCTACGATTTCGACAAGCGTTAGGGAAAGGGCAGTATGCAGCAACCCGGCCGTGCCGCAGAGATCAAGGCAATCGGGATCGGCAAGAGCTTCGGCTCGTTCCGTGCGCTGGACAATCTGTCGCTCGATATCGGCCGTGGCGAGTTCCTGACCCTGCTGGGGCCGTCGGGTTCGGGCAAGACCACCTTCCTGATGATCCTTGCGGGCTTCGTGCAGCCGACCGAGGGCAAGCTGTTCAGCGACGGCGTCGACATCACCGACCGACCGGCAGAGCAACGTGCCGCCGGCATGGTGTTCCAGGGCTACGCGCTGTTCCCGCATATGAGCGTCGAAGCCAACATCGCCTTCCCACTCAAGGTGCGCAAGAAACCGGCCGCCGACATCAAGCGCCGTGTCGGCGAGATGATCGAGCGCGTCGGTCTCAAGGGCCACGAGAAGAAACTGCCGGCGCAACTGTCGGGCGGCCAGCAGCAGCGCGTGGCGCTGGCCCGTGCGCTGGTGTTCGAACCTGGCGTGCTGTTGCTCGATGAGCCGTTCTCGGCGCTCGACAAGAGCCTGCGCGGCCAGATGCAGGCCGAGATGAAGCGGCTGCACCAGGAAACCGGAACCACTTTCGTCTTCGTCACCCACGACCAGAGCGAGGCGCTGGCGCTGTCGTCGCGCGTTGCCATCTTCAACCACGGCAAACTGCTGCAGGTCGGAGCGCCCGACGAAGTCTACGACCGGCCGGACAACCGCTTCGTCGCCGAGTTCCTCGGCGAAATCAACATGCTGCCGCTGAAGGGCGTCAAGCCTGCCGGCAATGGCTCGACCGGCCTTTGCGAAGACCGCGCGGTCAGCATGGGCTGCAAGGCCGAACTCGTGCGCGGCGATGCCATCCTGGCGATCCGGCCCGAATACATGTCGATATCGGGCGAGGCGGCGGATGGCGAGAATGGCATCGCCGCTACCGCCACCAACTCCACCTATCTCGGTGCTGCGACGCGGCTCGACCTGACGACACGGCAAGGCGCCAAGGTTACCGTCTCGGTGCCGAACGAGGTGGCGGCCGCAGCGCTCAGCAAGGGCAATTCCGTCTGGCTCACCTGGCCGGCGGAAAAGGGTTTCCTCCTTCCGCATGGAGGGCAATGACGACGGTGTGGCGAGATGTCGCTCCACCGCTTTCCGGCACTATCAACAACAAAAAAGGGGAACTGACATGACACATGACAACAAAAAACAAGCCGTCGAGAGCCTGTCCGCCAGGGCAGGTCGCGGCGAGATCTCGCGCCGGCAGTTCACACAGCTGGCGGCACTCGTGCTGGCCGGCACGCCGATGCTGCTGCGCTCGACAGGTGCCTTTGCGCAGGCCAAGGAACTGGTGCTGGTCAACTGGGGTGGCGATGCCATCACCGCCTATGATGCCGCCTATGGCCAGGCCTTCACCAAGGACACCGGCATCGCCGTCAAGATGGACGGTTCGGGTCCGACCGAAGGCGCCATCGCCGCGCAGTTCAAGAGCGGCGCGCCGACCTGGGATCTCGTCGACGTAGACCCCTTCTCGGCCATCACGCTCGGCGCCCAAGGGGCTCTCGAGCCGATCGATTACAACATCGTCGACAAGAAGAAGATGCGGCCCGGCTTTGGTTGGGAATACGCCGCCTCGACCTATTTCTTCTCCTATGTCATCGCCTATGATTCCGAGAAGTACGGCAAGGACGCGCCGACCGGCATGGCCGATTTCTTCGACGTGAAGAAATTCCCCGGCAAGCGCTCGCTCTACAAATGGGGCGTATCGAGCTGGGAAGCAGCACTTCTGGCCGACGGCATCGCGCCGGCGTCGCTCTACCCGCTCGACCTCAAGCGCGCCCATGACAAGATCGCCGCGTTCAAGGAAAACGTCGTTGCCTATTGGGGTGGCGGCGCCGAAAGCCAGAGCGTGCTGCTCAATGGCGAGGCCTCGATGGCGATCGTCTGGTCGACGCGCGCTTCGCTGATCGAGCAGGATTCGGGCGGCAAGATCAAGTTCATCTGGGATCAGGGACTGATCTCGCCCGGTGCGCTGGCCGTGCTCAAGAACAACCCCGGCGGCAAGGACGCTGCGATGAAGTTCATCGCCAGTGCCCAGGACCCTGAAAAGCAGCTGGTCATGTTCGACAAGCTCGGCCAAGGTCCTGCAAACCCGGCGGCAGACGCGCTGATCACGGCCGACAAGAAGCGCATCAACCCGGTCGATCCCGAGAACATGAAGAAGCAGATCGCGCTCGACATGGACTGGTACGCCAAAAATTACGGGCCGGCGCTCGACGAATACACCAAGATCATCTCGGCCTGATCAGGGCCGGGATAATCGGGTGGACATGAGATCCTATCTCTCCGACAGGATGGGCGCGGCGCTGTTGATGGCGCCGCTGCTCCTGTTTCTTGTCCTGGCCTATGCCTGGCCGTTCCTCGGCGTCGTCAAATGGAGTTTTACGCTGCCGACGCCCGGCCTCGGCCAATATGAGGCGCTGCTCACCGACGATCTGGTGCAGTCGGTGTTCATCCGCACGCTGCGCATCGCGGCGGTCGTCACCGTGGTCTCGGTGGCCGCTGCCTACGCCATCACCGTCGTCTGGGTGCGTGGAACCCCGGCACAGCGCCTGATCGCCGAGTTCTGCATTCTCGTTCCCTTCTGGATTTCCGTGCTGACCCGTGCCTTCGGCTGGGTGGCGCTGCTCTCCAATCGCGGCCTGATCAACACGTGGCTGCAGGCGATCGGCTTCATCTCCGAACCGCTGGCGTTGGTGCGCAACGAATTCGGCGTCATCGTCGGCATGACGCACTTCCTCATTCCTTTCGCCGTTTTTCCGCTGGCATCGGCCATGCGCAGCCTCGACGACCGCGTGCTCCTGGCGGCGCGCGGGCTCGGCTCCAGCCGCATGCGCACCTTCTGGACGGTGTTCGTGCCGATGACGCGCTCCGGCATCATAGGCGCGGCGATGATCGTTTTCGTCTTCTCGCTCGGCTTCTTCGTCACGCCAGCGATCCTTGGCGGCGGCCGCAGCGTCATGATTGCCGAGCTGATCTATCTCAGGATATTCCAGAGCCCGGACTGGGGCTTGGGTGCAGCGATCAGCGTCGTGCTGGTGCTGTTCGTCGGCGCGCTGATGGCGCTCTTGTTCCGATATGTCAGACCGAAGCAGTTGATCTGATGCCGACCTACCGCCCCGGTCCCGTCTCGCTGATCATCGCCGCCTTCGTGGCGCTGTTCCTGCTGATGCCGCTGCTCGCCGTCATCCCGGTGTCGCTGACGCCGAGCCGCATGCTGGCCATGCCGTCGGGCGAACTGTCGCTGCGCCATTACCGGGCGCTGATCGAAGACCCGCGCTGGCTCCAATCGATTCTGCTCTCGATCCGCATCGGTGTCGTCAGCAGCGCCTTTTCAACTGTGCTGGCGCTGTGCTTCAGCCTTGGCGTCTGGATGTTCCAGCCGCGCTTCACCGCGGCCCTGGTCGGCTTCGTGCTACTGCCGATGGTGGTGCCGCCGGTGGTCTCGGCGATCACGCTCTACTTCTTGCTCACCTCGATCTCGGGTTTCAGCGCGTTCTTCGGCTACGACACCTGGCTTGGCGTCGCCATGGCCCATTCGGTGATGACCGTGCCCTTCGCCACGGTGCTGATGCTGGTCTCTCTCAGCCAGCTCGACCGCCGCATCGACCTTGCCGCGCGGGGCTTAGGGGCCACTGTGTGGGAGCGCGCCACCCGCGTCATCATGCCCAACATCAAGTTCGGCATCGTCACCGCCGCACTTCTCTCCTTCGTGCTGTCCTGGGAAGAAATCGGCGTCACCCTGTTCATCACCTCTGTCAACGCCATCACGCTGCCGCGGCTCATGTGGATGGGCTTGCGCGACAACATCGACCCGGCGATCGCGGCATTGTCGGTGATCCTGATCATCATCACCGTGCTGGTGCTGGCGGTGCGCAGTTTCGTGGCCAGGCAGCGCGGAGCCTAGACAAACCGCACCGAGACGCGGCCAAACCTGCCTAGATCGCCGATGACTTCGTCGCCTGCCTCGACGCTTATCGGTGTCACGCAGGTGCCGGTAATCACCACCTGTCCCGGCTGAAGCGCTATGCCCAGGCCCGACAGTTCATTGACGATCCAGGTAAGCGCGATGCGAGGATCGCCCAATACGGCTGCTCCCGATCCGCTATGTTGCGACCTTCCGGAAACGGACGCGATCACGGGGTGCTTTGCAAGATCCACGTCGTGCCAGTCGTCTTCCGCCGCCTCGCCGATGACAAACAGATTGGCGCAGGCATTGTCCGCAATGAGCTGCGGCGCCCCGACGGCGCAGAAATCGTCATACCGTGAGTCCGGGATTTCGATCGCCGGGTGCAAGCTCGCCACGGCTTCCATCGCCTCGGCGATTTCATAGGGTGCCGCACGAGGCGGCAGCTCGCGGCCGAAACGGAAAGCGAACTCGATCTCGGCCACGCGCATCTTGCTCGTCGCCAGGGAAACGGTCCCGCCGATCTCCACCGCTTTCTCGGCCAGGAGACGTCCGGCCATGGGGCCGTCGACGTTGATGTGCCTTTGTCCCGCCAGACTGGTCGCGGCAATCTTCCAGCCGAAAAGCGGAGCCGCCGAGCGATCCATGACATGCGACTGGACAGCGTAACCTTCGAGCCGTGTTTGTGGGCGCAACGCCTCGGGTATGGCGTCGAGACGGGTGCCCTTGTCCCAGTGGCCTACCAACAACCGCGACGCAGCCCTGGTCTTTTCTGCATCGAGCATCATCAGCTTCCGAAATTGCTTCCTGGATCAAAAACGGCAAGGAAACATTGCGTCATGCGACGCTGTATGGAGCGAGAATATGTGACCAGGAATCGAGAGTCCATGTTCACGGCGTGGTGCCCGCGACGGTGGTCTTGGCAAAGCCGCCCTTTCGAGATCATCGGCATCCATCATTCCGATGACGAATCGCCATCGCCTCTGCGCGTCGAATGGCTATATCTGTCAGAACACGCAGAACGCGGACAGCTTCCGAAAAGCAACAGTCGGCAGCGCAGGAACCGGAGGAAAAGACGATGACCGCGCCAGGCGATTTGCAGCAGGCAGTGTTTCTCAGGCTGAGAAGCGACGCATCGCTGTCGGCCTTGTTGGGCGGCGCCGGACTGCTCGAACGGCCAACCGACAACGCCGCTTTTCCGTACGTGACCTGCGGCCATACCTCCGCTTTCGACTGGGATACGGGCATCGAGAACACTGACGATCAGTTGATTACGCTGCATGTCTGGTCGAAAGCCCATGGTGATGCCGAAACGCTAGCCATCATGGCCGCCATCCAGGTGCGCCTTGCCGACGCAGCATTGGTGATCGGCCCTCGCGGCCAGACACGACTGTCGCTGGAATTTGCCGAAGCCCGCCATGACGAGGATCTGCTCGTGCATCACGGGCTGCTGCGTTTTCGCGCGATGACGCAGGAAAATGCCTGATGCGCTTTCAATATGGTCAAAACGGAGTCTAGACTGGACTTTCGCGGGATTTCGCCTGTTCGAGGCGGTGAAATCCCAGGTTGACTGTCTCGCGTTGCAGGGGTGTGGCGAGGATGTTTTCAGCGGCGTTCACCGTTCATTTCACGTTCAGCACCGATGCGTTACAACGCCGGTCATGAAAACGCTTCGCTCCCACTTCCGAACCGCGACACTGGCGCTTTGTGCTGCCGGGCTGTTTGCGTCGCAGGCGATGGCGATGCCGGTCATCGCGCCGCCCGACCTTGCCAGTCCGATCGTACTGGCGGCCTCCGATTGCTACGCCATCGGCCAACAGGTGGCTGAGCAGAATGGCGGAACGCTGGCCAAGGCCTCGCAATCGACGCGCGGCGGTCAGCCTGTCTGTGTCATCGTCGTGCTCGTTCCGGGCAAGGACGGACAACGTCCGCGCCGTTCCGAGATCGTCGTTCCGCTGAACTGATCCAATCAATCTTAGGCTACGTTTCCCAGGCCGCCGGAATCGGCCTATATCTGCCCCAGTTTTCAATCCTACAAAGCTCTTCCATCCGACAAAGCTCTTCAACAGGTATCGAACTCCGCATGCGTGTACTGGTCGTCGAAGATGACAAGGATCTCAATCGGCAGATATCGGATGCGCTGGTCGATGCCGGCTATGTCGTCGACCGCGCCTTCGACGGCGAGGAAGGCCATTTCCTCGGCGACACCGAGCCCTATGACGCGGTCGTGCTCGATATCGGCCTGCCGCAGATGGACGGCATCAGCGTGGTCGAGCGCTGGCGACGCGGCGGCCGCAAGATGCCGGTGCTGATCCTGACGGCGCGCGACCGCTGGAGCGACAAGGTTTCCGGCATCGATGCCGGCGCCGACGACTACGTCACCAAGCCGTTCCACATCGAGGAGGTGCTGGCGAGGCTACGGGCTCTGATCCGGCGCGCTGCCGGCCATGCCTCGTCCGAGCTGACCTGCGGACCGCTGCGCCTCGACACCAAGGCCTCCAAGGCCGATGTCGGCGGCGTGCCGCTGAAGCTGACGTCGCACGAATTCCGCCTGCTTGCCTATCTGATGCACCATATGGGCGAGGTCGTCTCGCGGACCGAACTGGTCGAGCATCTCTACGATCAGGATTTCGACCGCGATTCCAACACCATCGAGGTGTTTGTCGGGCGGCTGCGCAAGAAGATGGGCATCGACATGATCGAAACCGTGCGCGGCATGGGCTACCGCATGCGTGAGCCGGAGGCGTAACTCGGAACCGCTCAAACCAACCGCAAGGACGCCGCTTTCGCTGCGTTTGTGGCCGCGTTCGCTGACGTTCCGCGTCATCGCCTTTTCCACGGTCTGGGCGATCGTGACGCTCGTTGTCATCTTCACCTTGATCACCACCCTATACCGCCAAGCCAGCGAGCGCGGCTTCGACAGCCTGCTTTCGGCGCATCTGTTCAACCTGATCGGTTCGATCGGCATCTCCGACAGCGGTGCGCTGACCGGCGCGCCAGATCTCGGCGACCTCCGGTTCTCGGAGCCGAATTCGGGCTGGTACTGGTCGGTTGAGCCCGCTTCGGAAGGCGTGCATGGCGATCTCCATTCGTCGTCGATGACCACGACGATCCCGTCACCGAGCGTTGCCGAGGTGCCGTTCAACGCGAGCTTCCAGCGCAGCTACGCAGCCGAAGGCATCGACGGCGAGCAACTCGAAGTGTTCGAGAGCGAATTCGTCCTCGACGCCAAGAACCGCGCCGCGCGTTTCCGCGTCATGGGCAACCAGAGCGAACTCGAACAGGAAATCGCCACCTTTCAGCGCCGCCTGCTGACCTATCTCAGCCTGTTCGGCGTCGGCATGATCGCCATCAACGCGATCGCAATCCTGCTCGGCCTGCAGCCGCTGCGCCGGGTCAGGAACGCGCTCGCCATGGTGCGCGAAGGCACCGCCCAGAGGCTCGACGGCCGCTTCCCGGCCGAGATCGAACCGCTTGCCAACGAAACCAATGCGCTGATCGAAAACAACAGGCGCATCGTCGAGCGGTCGCGAACACAGGTCGGCAATCTCGCCCATTCGCTGAAGACGCCGCTGGCGGTACTGCTCAACGAGGGCCGCGCGCTCGGCGGCGCCAAGGGGCAGTTGATCGCCGAACAGGCGGCTTCCATGCAGAAGCAGGTCGAACACTATCTCCAGCGCGCCCGCGTCGCGGCACAACGCGACAGCGTCGTCTACCGCACGCCGGTGACGCCGCTGGTGCAGCGCATGGTGCGGGTTCTGCGGAAGCTCAATCCGCAGACAAATCTGTCGCTGTCGCTGCCGGCGGGCGAGATCGTCTTCGCCGGCGAGCGCGAGGACCTTGAGGAACTGCTGGGCAATCTCCTTGAAAACGCGATGAAATGGGCAAAGAGCGCGGTGCAGGTCTCGATCGTGCCCTTGACCGGCAAGGACGACCCGGCCGGCCTGTTCGAGATCGGCATAGAGGATGACGGTCCGGGCATTCCCGAGGACAAGGCTCGCGAGGCGCTGAAGCGCGGACGGCGTCTGGACGAGACAAAGCCCGGAACAGGTCTGGGCCTGGCCATTGTCGCAGACCTCGTCAACGAGTATGGAGGCGTTCTGGCGCTCGAACGGTCCGGTATGGGCGGATTGAAGGCGGTGGTGCGATTGCGGAGCCTTCAGTGATGTTCACCAGAGCCGATCGACATAGAGGGGCGGGAGATGTTGTTGGCGGCATGTCCATTGGTCCCGCAGCGGCCAGCGGCCAAATTTCCGACAAATATCAATATTATGGCCACGCCGACTTCTCGATGACGCGGCCCCCGGCGCATCCATGGCAGGCTCCAACTCAAGAAAACCGGTTGTTGGCATGAAGATTCGCGTCGCGCTTGTTTCCGCATTGCTGGCTGTTTCCGGCTGCACCACCTTGAGCGGCAAGGGTCCAACCGTGGCAGCGACACCGGCCTCGACACCTCCTTCCAGCGGCAAGGTGACCACGACGATCATTTCGGCGATGGGCGGCGGCCTCATCAGCGGGGCGATCGGCAACGGCCTCAGCGAGACCGAGAAGCGCAGCGCGCTCGAGGCTGAGTACAAAGCGCTGGAATACACGACCAGCGGCCAGAAGGTGACGTGGAAAGGCGCCCAGGCTTCGCGCTACGGCGAGGTGGTTCCGGCCCAGCCCTACCGCGTCGGTTCGCAGGACTGCCGCCAGTACACGCAGACGGTGTTTTCCGGCGGCGCCGGAGTCACGGCGCGCGGAACCGCTTGCCGCAACGCCGATGGCAGCTGGACGCCGCTGACCTGACGACCGTCTGCCGACGATTGGCGGCTGGCGTCGTCAAAGCGTCGCAGCATGCATCTGTTGGCACGGCAGAGCTCTGCCGTTATTGGAAGAACCATGCTGTTCTGGGTCATAGCCGCCATTCTCACGCTGGGTGCAAGCCTGGCGGTGCTGTTGCCGCTGGCCGCCAGCGCGAAGGGCGCGTCGTCGAGCGGCGAACATGATCTCGAAGTCTATCGCGACCAACTGTCCGAGCTTGACCGCGACGCCGCGCGTGGCTTGATCCAGCCGGCCGAAGCGGCCGAAGCCCGCGCCGAGATCGCTCGCCGCATCCTTCGCCTTGACAATGCGGGTACCGCCGGTGGCGCAAACGCGGGCCGAGCGCCGGCCACCGCAAGGCTGGTGGCAACCGTAGCCGTGCTGGCGGTGCCGCTGGTCAGTTGGGGGCTCTATGTCAAGCTTGGCTCTCCCGACCTGCCGTCACAACCGCTCAGCGAGCGGTTGGCCAAGAATCCCGCCGACAGTTCGGTCGACGAACTGGTGGCGCGGGCCGAAGCCCATCTGGCCGCCAATCCCACCGATGGCAGGGGCTGGGACGTGCTTGCCCCGGTCTATCTGCGCATGCAGCGCTTTTCCGACGCGGCGGATGCCTATCGCAACGCCATTCGGCTTGATGGCGACAGCGCCGTTCGCCAGGCCGGTCTCGGAGAGGCGATCGCCGGCGCGGCAGGCGGCATTGTCTCGGCCGATGCCCAGGATGCTTTCGAGGCAGCCCTGAAGCTCGATCCGGCCAATGCGAAGGCCAGTTTCTACCTGGCCATGGCGTTGGCGCAGGAGGGTCGCGCCAAGGAAGCGACCACGGCATGGCAGGCGATGCTGGGCAGATTGCCGCCGGACTCGCCATGGCGCGGTGCCGTCGAGCAGGCGCTGGCCAAGTCCGGCAACCCCGAAGTGGCTTCTGGCGACGCCGCCAACGGCCCCGATGCCGGCGATATCGACGCCGCATCCTCGATGTCGCCGCAGGATCGGGAAGCCATGATCAACACCATGGTTGCCGGCCTTGACGACAAACTGCGGCAAAATCCGCACGACCCGGAAGGATGGATGCGGCTCGTTCGTTCCTATGTCGTGCTTGGCAAGGCCGATCAGGCGCGTGAGGCGCTCGGTCGCGCCATTGCCGTCTTTGGGGCCGACAGTGACCAGGCGAAGAAGTTCACCGCCTTTGCCGCTTCGCTTGGGCTTGCGGCGACGGAGTAGAACAAGACATGACGCGCAAGCAGAAACGATTGTCGGTGATCGCGGGCGGCCTGGTCTTCCTGGGTGCCGCGACCGGGCTGACTTTCTACGCGCTTGGCCAGAAGGCCTCCTATTTCTACATGCCGGCCGATCTCACCACGGCAAGCGTCCAGCCTGGCCAGCGCATCCGGTTGGGTGGATTGGTCGAAAAAGGCACGATCCAGCGCGGGCAGGGGGCCACGGTCGGCTTTTCGGTCACCGACACGCACAAATCGGTCAAGGTCACCTATACCGGCATCCTGCCCGACCTTTTCCGCGAAGAGCAGGGCGTCATCACCGAGGGTAGTTTCGGCCCGGACGGGGTTTTTGTTGCCGATAGCGTGCTGGCCAAGCATGATGAGCGCTATATGCCCAAGGAGGTTGCGGACGGCCTCAAGGCCAAGGGCGTGTGGCAGGAGAGCAAGAGTGAATAGCTCCGGCAGGAGAGCGACAGTGGATCACGGGCATGGTTGAAACCGGACATTTCGCCCTCGTCCTGGCGTTTGCGCTTTCGCTGGTGCAGACGCTCGTGCCGCTGTTTGGCGCACGCCTGAACAACCAGCGCCTGATGGCCGTCGGGGGTCCGGTCGCGGTGACCGGCTTCGCCTTGACGGCGCTGTCTTTCGCAGCGCTGGCGAGTGCCTATGCGAGCTCCGATTTCTCGGTGGCAAGCGTGTGGGAAAACTCGCATTCCTTGCAGCCGTTGATCTACAAGATCACCGGAACCTGGGGCAATCATGAAGGCTCGATGCTGCTTTGGGTGTTGATCCTGACCTTCTTCGGCGCACTCGTCGCCGCTTTCGGCTCCAACCTGCCGGCGACGCTGCGCGCCAATGTGCTTGCGGTGCAAGGCGCCATCGGCGCCGCCTTCTTCCTGTTCATCCTGGCGACGTCCAATCCGTTCATCCGGCTCAACCCGGCGCCGATCGAAGGCCGCGATCTCAACCCGATCCTGCAGGATCTCGGCCTCGCCATCCACCCGCCGTTCCTCTATCTCGGCTATGTCGGCTTCTCGATCTGTTTTTCCTTCTCGGTCGCCGCTCTCATCGAAGGCCGCATCGACGCGTCCTGGGCGCGCTGGGTGCGGCCGTGGACGCTGGTCGCCTGGATGTTCCTGACCGGCGGCATCGCCATGGGATCGTACTGGGCCTATTATGAACTTGGCTGGGGCGGTTTCTGGTTCTGGGATCCAGTCGAGAACGCGTCTTTCATGCCGTGGCTGGCGGGCACCGCGCTGCTCCATTCGGCCATTGTCATGGAAAAGCGCTCGGCGCTGAAGATCTGGACGCTGCTGCTCGCCATCCTGACCTTTTCGCTGTCGCTGCTCGGCACCTTCCTCGTGCGTTCGGGCGTGCTGACCTCGGTGCATGCCTTTGCAACCGATCCGACCCGGGGCGTGTTTATCCTGTGCATCCTGACGTTGTTTATCGGCGGCTCGCTGGCGCTGTTTGCGCTGCGCGCTTCCCGGTTGACGACCGGCGGCCTGTTCCACCCGATTTCCCGAGAAGGGGCACTCGTCCTCAACAATCTGTTCCTGACCACGGCGACGGCGACCGTGCTTGTCGGCACACTCTATCCGCTCGCTGTCGAAGCCTTTTCAGCCGACAAGATCTCGGTCGGCGCGCCGTTCTTCAATCTCACCTTCGGGCCGCTGATGGTGCCGCTGCTGCTCGTGGTTCCGTTCGGGCCGTTGCTGGCCTGGAAGCGCGGCGATGTCTTCGCCGTCGCGCAGCGCCTGATGGTGGCCTTTGCTGCGGCACTGCTGGCGACGCTGGTCACCGCTCTGTTCATCGACGGCGGCTCGGTGTTCGCAGCCCTGGGCGTAGGCCTTGCCGTCTGGCTGATCCTTGGCGCGCTCACCGATCTCGCCGTCAAATCCGGCTTTCGGACCGTCGCAACGGGGATCATGGTCCGGCGCTTGCTCGGCTTGCCGCGCTCGGTCTTCGGCACAGCCTTCGCTCACCTCGGCCTCGGCCTGACCACGCTCGGCATCGTCGGCACACTTTGCTTCGGCACCGAGAAGATCCTGTCGATGCATGCCGGCGAGACCGTCGAACTGTCCGGCCATACGCTGCGTTTCGTCGGGCTTTATCCGGCCCAGGGACCGAATTACAGCGAGGATCGCGGCCGCTTCGAGCTGATCGGCGTCAGCGGCAGCCCTGTTGGCGAAATCAGCTCCGCCAAGCGGTTTTATCCGGTGCGGCAGATGACGACGACGGAATCCGGCATCAGGACGATCGGTTTCTCGCAGCTCTACATCTCGCTCGGCGACGAGGGCAAAGACGGTTCGGTCGTCGTGCGTTTGTGGTGGAAGCCGCTGGTGACGTTGATCTGGGGCGGTGGCCTGATGATGATGGCGGGCGCGGCGATGTCGCTGATGGACCGGCGCCTGCGCGTCGGCGCGCCGTCGCGACGGCGCAAGCAGGCGAGCGTGGTGCCATCCGCGACCCTGCCATGAACGCACGGCTTTCGCTGACCTCCATTATCCTGCTGCTGGCGCTGTTTTTTGCCGGCACGGCCTTGGCGGTGAAGCCTGACGAGATGCTGCCTGATCCTGCACTTGAGGCGCGGGCTCGGGCGCTTTCGGAAGGCTTGCGCTGCATGGTCTGCCAGAACCAGTCGATCGACGAATCCGATGCCGACCTTGCCCGCGACCTGCGCGTCCTCGTGCGTCAGCGCCTCGTCGCCGGCGACACTGACCAGCAGGTCATGGACTACGTGGTTTCGCGCTATGGCGAGTTCGTGCTGCTCAAGCCGCGTTTCGACCTGCGCAATGCATTGCTGTGGGGCACGCCTGTCCTGCTGTTGCTGGTGGGAGGCGTTTTCATCGTGCTGACCGCGCGGTCGCGTCGCTCGACGGCAACCAATGCGCTGACCACTGAGGAACAGGCGGCGCTGGACAAGATACTAGGCAATTAGCTCGGCCATTCCTCCGAGGGCCAGTCCCGCGACGTGTGAATGACGCGCAGGATAACGACGCACTGACGGCCAGCGATCGGGCGCAACTCATAAGCAATGATGTACGGCGGGCGGCCGATGAAC
Organism: Mesorhizobium sp. Primo-A; assembly: GCF_003997175.1. Taxonomy (NCBI): domain Bacteria; kingdom Pseudomonadati; phylum Pseudomonadota; class Alphaproteobacteria; order Hyphomicrobiales; family Phyllobacteriaceae; genus Mesorhizobium; species Mesorhizobium sp. Primo-A. The sequence continues at coordinate 91,509 of NZ_RZTG01000012.1, read as the reverse complement.
GTCTCATATGTGCCTGTTACCCGGCCTGGCCGGCCCGTCGCCATATCACCAAGGCCTCGGCCCATTTCACGAATACGATCCGCCAGGCGTGCTTGCTGTCATTTATGAAAGCCTTGTGCTGAGTTGTGTACAAGATAGCGCATAGGGCATCGCGGCCAACGGGTTTGTGCGTCTCCCGACCCCAAAACATTACCAAAGTTTCATGTGTCGGAAATGGCGCTGTAATGTGCGCCACTCTAATTCTCTTGCTTGAGGATGCCCATCAGCAGCGTCCATTTGGAAAGAGGATACGAGATCCATGAATATTGCCCCCCGTTCATATTCCGTCACCCGCAAGCGTCTCATGGCTGCCGTCGCGTCTGTAGCCGTGGCCGGTGCGATCGGCGTCGGTGCGCTGACCAGCGGAACCAGCCCTGTTCTGGCCGATGCCGTGCGCGTCGAGGCGCCGCAGGTACCGGGCTTCGCCGATGTCGTCGAGCGGGTTTCTCCCGCTGTTGTCAGCGTCAAGGTCAAGGCCAAGATCAGCCCGGCCGCCGATGACGGCTCGGACCCGTCCGACGATCAGGATGGCATGAACAACCTGCCCAACAATCCGCAACTGCGCCGCTTCTTCAAGGAATTCCGTGGATTTGGTGATCAGGACGGCCAGGGTGGCGGCAACAGGCGCTTCAGCCATCGCGACCGCAACAACGACCAGCCGCGGCCGGTTGCACAAGGTTCCGGCTTCTTCATCTCGGATGACGGCTATCTCGTCACCAACAACCACGTCGTTTCGGAAGGCTCGGCCTTCACCGTGGTGATGAATGACGGCAAGGAACTCGACGCCAAGCTGATCGGCACCGACCCGCGCACCGATCTCGCCGTGCTCAAGGTCGATGGCGTCGGCAAGTTTACCTATGTCGACTTCGCCGATGACTCCAAGGTTCGCGTCGGCGACTGGGTGGTGGCCGTCGGCAATCCGTTCGGCCTTGGTGGCACCGTCACCGCCGGCATCGTCTCCGCCCGCGGCCGCGACATCGGCGCTGGCCCTTATGACGACTTCATCCAGATCGACGCATCGGTCAACCGCGGCAATTCTGGCGGCCCGACCTTCAACCTCAACGGCCAGGTCGTCGGCATCAACACCGCGATCTTCTCGCCGTCCGGCGGCAGCGTCGGCATCGCCTTCGACATTCCCGCTTCGACCGCCAAGCAGGTCGTTCAGGACCTGATGAAGAGCGGTTCCGTTCAGCGCGGCTGGCTCGGTGTCGAAATCCAGCCGGTCACCTCCGACATCGCTGAGTCGCTTGGTCTGAAGTCCAACAACGGCGCACTGGTTTCCAGTGCCCAGGACGATGGTCCCGGCAAGAAGGCGGGCATCACGGCCGGTGACGTGATCACCCAGGTCAACGGCAAGGACGTCGCTTCGCCGAAGGAACTGGCACGGCTGATCGGCGCCTACTCGCCTGGCAAATCGGTTGACGTCACCGTGTGGCGCGACGGCAAGAGCCAGACGGTCAAGGTCGATCTCGGCAAACTGCCCTCGAGCGACAAGCAGGCCTCTGTCGACCAGTCGCAGCCTGCCGCTCCGGCAAAGCCCGACACGCTGGCCGATCTCGGCCTGACCGTCACCAAGTCCGAAAACGGCAAGGGGCTGGTGGTGACCGACGTCGATCCCGACAGCGATGCTGCCGATCGCGGCATCCAGCCGGGCGACGTCATCACATCGGTCAATTCGACCGAAGTGAACGGCACCGACGACGTCACCAAGGCGATGACCGAAGCGGTCAAATCCGGCCGCAAGGCAGTGCTGATGCAGATCACCCGCGACGACACCAATCGTTTCGTCGCGCTGCCCGTCGCCAAGGGCTGAGGTCGGCTCCGGAGCGTTCTCTCGGCCTTCCGAGACGGGTGAGGGCGTTCCGGCGGCAAGTTGGACTTTTCCAGTGCGCCGGTTCAACACCCCCGAGCCGCCGTACGGGAAAGCATGGAGGAGCGCGCGTTAGTCAGTCATCGCGCCTTCCCCCGGCGGCAGCGGGCTTCCCATCGCCCGCTGCCGCACAATTTCAAAAGCGCTTCAACGATCCGATGCCAACGACATCGGCAGCGAGCAGCTTTATCGCGCACTGCTTCGAGCGATCTCGGTCGCGATGCGCTTTGGCAAAGGCCACAATGCAGATGTCTGCCACTCAACCTTCCGGCGAAATCGCGTATAACAGCCCTATGAAGATTCTCGTCATAGAAGACGATCGCGAGGCTGCGGATTACTTGCAGAAAGCCTTTGCCGAGGCCGGTCACACCGCGCATGTCGCCGGTGACGGCGAAACCGGCTTTGCGCTCGCCGACGCCGGCGACTACGACGTGATGGTGATCGACCGGATGATGCCGCGTCGCGACGGCCTGTCGGTCATTGCCGGTCTCAGGTCCAGGGGCAACACGACGCCGGTGCTGATCCTGTCGGCGCTCGGCGAGGTCGATGACCGGGTCACGGGTTTGCGCGCCGGCGGCGACGATTACCTGACAAAGCCCTATGCCTTCTCCGAGCTTCTCGCCCGCGTCGAGGTGCTGAACCGGCGCGCCAGTGCCAAGGAAGCGGAAACCGTCTACCGCGTCGGCGATCTCGAACTCGACAGGCTGTCGCATTCGGTCCGCCGTGCGTCACGCGAGATAACGCTGCAGCCGCGTGAGTTCCGCTTGCTCGAATATCTGATGCGGCATGCCGGCCAGGTGGTGACGCGCACCATGCTGCTGGAAAATGTCTGGGACTACCATTTCGATCCGCAGACCAATGTCATCGACGTCCATGTCTCCCGGCTGCGCGGCAAGATAGAGAAGGGCTTCGACAAGCCCATCCTGCATACGGTTCGCGGCGCCGGCTATATGCTGAAGAGTGGTTAGCTGCGGCATGGCTCTTTCCGTGCCCGCCATCATGAAGACGACGGCAGCGCGGCTTTCGGCGCTCTACTTCCTGCTCTTCGCGCTCTGCGCGGTGGCGCTCGTCTTCTACATGACCTCGCTGTCGGCGCGAATGCTGACCGCGCAGACGCAGGAGACCATCAATGACGAAGTGCTCGGCCTTGCCCGCGCCTATCAGCGCGGTGGCCTGCCGGTACTGGTCCGCGTGGTCGAAGCGCGCTCGCGCCAGCCCGGCGCAAACCTTTACCTGATCGCCGACGCCAACGGCCAGATCCTGACCGGCAACGTGCAGAGCCTCGAACCTGGCGTTCTCGAAACCGAAGGCTGGACCAGCAGTCCGTTCTCTTATCAGCGCTTTGGCGAGGGAGAGCTCGAGCGCCTGCGCAACCTTCCCGCCGAGCAGGGTACCACCACCCAATCCGAGCAGAACGATGCGCAGGCGCAGGGCGAAAAAGGCCACAACGCCATTGCGCTGGTGCTGCGGCTGCCGAACCAGATGATCATGCTGGTCGGCCGCGACCTTGGCGAGCCGGAACGGTTTCGTGCCGTCATCCGCCGTGCGCTGATGCTGGCGCTCGGCATGATGGGGCTGGGCGGATTGCTGATCTGGTTTTTTGTCGGCCGCGCTGCGCTGAAGCGCATCGACAGCGTGTCGGAAGCCAGCCGTCGCATCATGGGCGGCGATCTGTCGGGCAGGCTGCCGGTGACGGGGGTTGGCGACGAGTTCGACCGGCTCTCCGAAAATCTCAATGCCATGCTGGCCAGGATCGCCACGCTGAACGAAGGCTTGAAGCAGGTTTCCGACAACATCGCGCATGATCTGAAGACGCCGCTGACCCGGCTGCGCAACCGGGCCGAAGCGACGCTTTCGGGCAAGCAAAAGCCCACCGACTACCGGCAGGCGCTGGAAGGCACCATCGCCGAGTCGGACCAGTTGATAAAAACCTTCAACGCCATCCTGATGATCTCCCGGCTGGAGGCTGGCTACTCGTCTGAAAATACGAACCGCGTCGATCTTGCGGAAGCCGTACGCGATGTCGTCGAGCTCTATGAGCCGGTGGCGGAAGAGGCGGGCGTGTCGCTGGAAGCAGACGCGCACGAGGCGGTGTCCGTCAACGGCAACCGCGAACTGATCGGTCAGGCGCTGTCGAACATCGTCGACAACGCCATCAAATATTCCACCGGCGCCAATGCCCAGCCGGCGGTGCGCGTCACGCTCGAGCGAACCGGTGCGGACGTTCGCCTGTCGGTTGCCGACAATGGCCACGGCATTCCCGACGATGGCGACCGCGCGCGTGCCACGGAACGTTTCGTGCGGCTGGAGAAGAGCCGTTCGCAACCGGGTTCCGGTCTTGGCCTCAGCCTCGCCAAGGCGGTCATGACATTCCACAATGGCCGGCTTGAACTCTTGCCTGGCAATCCTGGACTATCCGTGGTCATGAGTTTCCCGGTTCGGGAGGATCACTGATGAGCACGACTGCGAGAGCGAAAGATTGGCTGCTGAAGCCGGCGGCCAGGCTTGTTCCGCTGGACGAGGACCGTGCGCGGCTGGAACTGGCCGAGATCGCGTCCGCCGCACGCGAAGAAGGGCTGACGCGGCTGGCCAAGTTTCTGGCCGGCAAAGGGGAGGGCCAGGATTTCCTCGCCGCCGTCTTCGATCTGTCGCCGTTCCTGCGCGATACGGCACGTCGCCGGCCGCAAATCCTGGACGGGCTGTTCGAGCAGACAATCGAGGCTCGGCTGAAAGCGATCGGCGCCGCCATAGACCTGGCGCATTTGGCGGAGACCCTTTCGGAATCCGGCCTGATGATGGAGCTGCGCCAGTGGAAGGCGGAGGCGCATTTCCTCATCGCGCTGGCCGATCTTGCCGGCGAGGCCGAAACGGCGCTGACGGTCCGGCGGTTGAGCGACCTCGCTGACGCCTGTACCCGTGCCGCCGTCGACTTCCTGCTGCGCGACGCGCACGGCCAGGGCAAACTCAAACTGCCGGATGTCGACAACCCGTCGAAACAGTCGGGTTGGATCCTGCTCGGCATGGGCAAGCTCGGGGCACATGAGCTGAATTTTTCCTCGGACATCGATCTGGTGGTTTTCTTCGATCCGGAAGCACCGGCGGTCGTCGACCCGCTCGACGCCACCGAATTGTTTTCGCGGCTGACGCGCCGCCTGGTTCGCATCCTGCAGGACCGCACCGAGCACGGATATGTCTTCCGCACCGATCTGAGGCTGCGCCCCGACCCCGGTTCGACACCGCTGGCGATCCCGGTTGAGGCGGCACTGCGCTACTATGAGGCGCGCGGCCAGAACTGGGAGCGCGCCGCCATGATCAAGGCACGTCCGGTGGCTGGCGATCTGGCCGCGGGCGCTACCTTCCTCAAGGAGCTTCAGCCCTATATCTGGCGCAAATACATGGATTACGCGGCGATTGCCGACGTCCATTCGATCAAGCGTCAGATCCACGCCCACAAGGGCCATGGTGAGATCGCGGTCAAGGGCCACAACGTCAAGCTCGGCCGCGGCGGCATTCGCGAGATCGAGTTCTTCGTCCAGACCCAGCAGCTTATCGCCGGCGGACGCTTCCCTGAACTGCGTGGCCGCGAGACCGTGCCGATGCTCGGCGAGCTTGCGACACGCGGCTGGATCACCACCGAGGCGCGCGATGCGCTCGCCCGCCAGTACTGGTTCCTGCGCCGCGTCGAACATGCCGTGCAGATGGTTGCCGACGAGCAGACCCACACGCTGCCGGAAGATGATGAAGGCTTGGAGCGCATCGCCCGCATGCTCGCCTTTGCCGATGCTTCTGCCTTTTCCCAGGCGTTTCGCGCCTCGTTGCAGCAGGTCGAACGCCACTACGCGGCACTGTTCGAAACAGCACCCGAACTGTCGACAGGCATCGGCAATCTCGTCTTCACCGGCGATGTCGACGATCCCGATACGCTGCAGACCTTGCACGGCCTCGGCTTCCAGCGGCCAAGCGACATCTGCCGCGTCATCCGAGGCTGGCATTTCGGTCGCTATCGCGTCACCCAGTCGGCGGAGGCGCGCGAGCGGCTGACGGAATTGACGCCGGCGCTGCTGCGCTCCTTCGGCCAGACGCGCCGGGCCGACGAAGCGCTGATGCGCTTCGACGAATTTCTCGCCGGCCTGCCGGCCGGCATCCAGCTGTTTTCCCTGCTGCAGTCCAATCCGGCCCTGCTCAAGCTCCTGGCAACGATCATGGGTGCGGCGCCCCGGCTGGCGGCGATCATCACCCGCCGGCCGCATGTCTTCGATGGTCTGCTCGACCCGGCCTTGCTGACGGAGCTACCGGACCGCGCCTATCTGTCGGCACGGCTTTCCGCCTTTGTCGAGGGCGACCGGCTTTATGAGGACGTGCTCGACCGGCTGCGCATTTTTGCTTCCGAGCAGAAATTCCTGATCGGCGTCCGGCTGCTCGCCGGCTCGATCGATCCGGCGCGCGCCGGCCGCGCCTTCTCCGATCTGGCGGATCTCACCATCGAGGCTGCGTTGCAGGCGGTGACGGCCGAATTCGCGGCGCGCCACGGCACCATTGCCGGCGGCGTGGTTGCGCTGCTCGGCATGGGCAAGCTCGGCAGCCGCGAGCTGACCGCCGGATCGGATGTCGACCTGATCCTGCTTTACGACCACGCGCCGGACGCCGAGGAGTCCGATGGCGACAAGCCGCTGGCGCCTTCGCATTACTACACCCGCATGACGCAGCGGCTGATCGCAGCTGTGTCGGCGCCGACGGCGGAGGGCGTGCTCTACGAACTCGACCTGCGCCTGCGGCCATCAGGCAACAAGGGTCCTGTGGCGACCCATATCGATGCCTTCAAGAAATACCAGCGCCAGGAAGCCTGGACCTGGGAGCACATGGCGTTGGCACGCGCGCGCGCCATAGCTGGCGACGCCAGCCTGTGCAGTGAGGTTGAAGCGGAAGTGGCGGCGGTGCTTGGTCAGCCGCGCGACGCCGCAAAGGTGATGGCCGAGGCCTCGGAGATGCGGGCTATGATCGAGAAGGAAAAGCCGCCGCGCGACCTGTGGGACATCAAGCTGATCCCCGGCGGCCTGATCGATCTCGAATTCATCGCCCAAGTCGCTGTCATCACCGGGCAGGTAGGCGCCGGGCCGCGCGTTACCGGTACCGCCGAAATCCTTTCGCGCCTGTCACCGGGCTTCGCCAATGCCGGGGCGAGGCAGGAGCTTTTCGACGCCTATGCGCTCTATCTGGCGCTGACCCAGATGACGCGGCTGTGCCTTACCGGAGCCTTCGAGCGCGACGACGTTCCGCCGGGGCTTTCGGATCTGCTTCTGGCGGTGACCGACCTGCCGGATTTCGGTGTGCTCGAAGCACACCTCAAGGAGACGTCGCAGAAGGTCAGGAAGGATTTCGACCTTTTGCTTCGTGCGGGATGACCGGGAAGCGATCGTCCCTTGGAATCGGGGACGTTTCGTGGTCCTCCAGTCTCATGCAGCTACTCTGTTCGCCGAATCTGCTGCAGCGCCCGGCTTGCGTGAGACTGCAAAATCCGGTCGCGCAGATAGGCATAGAAACGCGGCGGCAGCATGCCATAGTCGAATCGGGACGGTTTGCTCCCCGCGATAGGCCTGAGATCGGGACCCGGCCAGAGGAAATGATTGGTTTCGGTGACGACGATCCATGATGGCGTGTCATCGAGGCCGAGATAGGCTTTGAGGGGCGCAGGTATTTCTACTGCATCGGCAGGATCTGCTGGTGGCGAGTGTGTGACCGGAACGACCGTTATGACTTCACGGCCCTCCACGACCGCGCGGCGACAATGGCGCATGATCGGTTTTTGCGACCTTCTTCGGCACCCTTTTCGTGTTCTCTCACCCAGAGGTAAGAATAGGAAATCACCAGACCCGGGATAGGTTTGGGCAGGCTCACGGTGTCCAGTCTTTGAGCATTGCATCAAGCCCGGCATATTCGCTCGATACGGCGCTTTCGGCGATGGCGTTAAGCGTCTCGTCGTCCAGCTCTTCCACAGGACGGGCGACCCGTCCCTTGACCAAGACCTCGAACATCGCCGCCGACAGGAGTACCGTGTGGGTCCGGCCATTCTTTGTGATTGCGACCGGCGCACGCTGGGCAGCATCCTGAAAACGCCCGACATTCTGCTGGAATTCCGTTGAAGTCACTCGCATGACAAGGCCTTTCTTTTTTATCCAAAATAGATAAAATAGATAACTTTGTCAAAGCGTTTCACCTCGCGTCCACGAGGTGGATCAGGCCTGGGATGGTGATAAAAACTTCACGCTGCAACCTTGACGGCCAGCACGCTCTTCTTCACCGGAATGCGCACCGACACGATAGTGCCGACACCTTCGCTCGACCGGATCTTCAGCGCGCCGCCCTGAAGCTCGGCCAGCGAACGTGAGATGGCAAGGCCAAGGCCGGACCCGGCATGGCTCTTGGAGAACTGGTTCTGCACCTGTTCGAACGGCCGTCCGAGCTTTCCGAGCGCCTCCTTGGGGATGCCGCAGCCATTGTCCTCGATCGTCAGCACCAGCGCGCCGGATGTGTTGCGGGCCCTGACCGATATGTGGCCGCCGTGGCCGGTGAACTTCACCGCATTGGACAAAAGGTTGATGACGATCTGCTTGATCGCACGGCGATCGGCGACCAGCGTCAGCGCATCGGCAATGCGCGTTTCCACGGAGATGGCCTTTTGCGCCGCCTGCAGCGAAACGACGCGTACGGTTTCGCTGATCAGCGGGCCGAGGTCGATCTCTTCCCGGTCCAGAGAGAACTGGCCGGCCTCGATCTTGGACATGTCGAGAATATCGTTGATGACGCCCAGCAGGTACTTGCCGCTGCTGTTGATGTCGGTGGCATATTCCTCGTAGCGCTCCGATCCGAGCGGGCCGAACAGCCCTTGTTCCATCAGTTCGGAGAAGCCGATGATGGCGTTCAGCGGCGTGCGCAACTCATGCGACATGTTGGCCAGGAATTCGGATTTGGCCCGGTTCGCCGCTTCGGCCCGTTCGGTTTCCTTCATGTATTTGCGGTTGAGGTCGACCAGTTCGCGCGAACGCTCCTCTTCGGCCCGCCGCGCGAGGCTGAGATCATGGATCGTTGCCATCAGCCGTCGCTCACTGTCGACCAGCTTCTCCTGGTGCAGCTTGATCTGGGTGATGTCGGAACCGACCGAGACGATGCCGCCGTCCCGGGTCTTCAGTTCGTTGACCTGCAGCCAGCGGCCATCGGCCAACTGCCGCTCGAAAGTGGCGCCGCCCTGCAGGCCGCTGGTGTGGGCAAGCCGCCTTTCGGAAGCAAAGGCCAGCATGCGTTCTTCCAGAGCCGCGCGCGCGGTGCCCGGCATCACGTCGCGGTCCGAAAGCCCGTTGTCCTGCTGGTATTTGGAATTGCACATGATCAGGTGCTGCGTCGAATCCCACAGCACGAAGGATTCGTTGATGTTCTCGATCGCCGTTCTGAGGCGAAGGTCGGCAGCCTCGGAACGCAGCGCCAGATGACGCTGTTCGGTGACGTCGACGGCGATGCCGATCAGCTGGATCTCCGGCGCTTCCGGATCGATGACCTGTGCCCGCGCGCGCATCCAGACCCATTGGCCATCGGCATGGCGCATGCGGAACACCTGATCGATGTGATCGATCTCGCGAGCGACGATTCTGTTGGCGAGCTCGAACAGGTCGCCGTCCTCGGGATGGATGATCTGATCGACCTCGCCGAAGGACAGCATCGTTTCGCAAGGCTTGTAGCCGAGCATGTCGTACATCGAGCGCGACCAGTACATCTTGCCGCGCACCATGTCCCAGTCCCACAGGCCGCAGCGGCCGCGAACCAGCGCCATGTCGATGCGCTGATGCGCTTCGAGGTAGATGCGGTCGGCCGCCTGCGCACGTGCCGCCTGGCCGAAATAGGCATAGAGGATGACGATCAGCACACCGGCCGTCAGCACGAACAGGGTGACGTTCAGCGAAACGGTCTTGCGCCAGGCATCGAAAACCGCGTCCTGTGGCACCAGGGCCGCCGATGCACCCTTTCCGCCATTCGCCAGGCTGACCGCGGCGTACCAATCCCGTCCGTCGATGTTGACGTCCATGACGCCCGCACGATCGCCGAACATGAACAAGGGCTGGCCGCCCTCGACGAGGCCGTCCAGAGAATGGCCCTGCCATGGCATCGAGCGTGGCGTCACCGCGACGATCTTGAAAGCGCTGTCGGTGATGACAAGCACATGGCTGCGGCCCATCGCGCCCTGACGGCTGGTGGTCTCCAGCAGATCCTGTATGGCGCCGGGCACCGTTTCCGAGGTGGTGGCGAGCGAACTGGCCAGCTGGCCCGCCGCCAGCGTCAGGATCGCCTTGGCATTGCGCTCGACATCGTCGCGCTCGTTCATCAGCGACAGCACGCGCAGCGCCGCGATGACGATCAGGAAGGTGATGATGAGGACGGGTATTGATCGGCGCAGCAGCGGCTCGGCGGCCAGAAGCCGCCGGTAGGCCGGTTCGGCGATGAGTCGCGTATTCCCGGCAAGACCGTCGCCGCGCGTCTCACGATGCGCAAAAACCGTCCCTCCGGGCGCGCCCCACGCGTCCGCCTTCGCCATAAATGGCACTCCCCGAATTTGCCTATGCTGCTTGGTGATCCGGCAAACGCCGCACTTCCGAATCGTCAGTAAAGAATCAAAGGTGATTCGCCTTGTCCAGTGGTCCGGCGAAAAAAGATTAAAAATCGACTAAAATAATGGGCTTTCGCTGGCGCAGCGCCTAACGGAAGCCGCTGCTGGCAGGTCCTGGTTGAAATTCACCAGCTTGGCGGCGTGCACGGATCTCCCTTCTGCCACAAGGGGAGAAGGAAGAGAGCGGCTAAGCCAGCGTGCGCTCGACAATATCCCGCAGATCCGCCGACAGGTTTTCGGCGCCGGCGATCGAGAGCAGCGCTTCCCTGGCCTTCGCCTGCCGCAAGGGTTCGAGCGAACGCCAGGATCTGAGCGCCGTCGCCAGCCTTGCCGCCACTTGCGGGTTGCGCTTTTCAACCTCGAGGACGGTTTGAGCAAAGAACCAGTAGCCTTCGCCGTCGGCCCGGTGGAAGCCGGTCTGATTGGCGCTGGAGAAGGTGCCGATCAGCGAGCGCACCCGGTTCGGATTGCCCATCGAGAAGGCCGGGTGGTTGGTCAAGGCCTTCACGGTGTCGACGGTTTGCGGCCCCGGTACGCTGGCCTGGATCTGGAACCATTTGTCCATGATCAGCGGGTCGGACCCGTAGGTCGTCTCGAAAGCCGCCAGCGCCTCGACCGCCTCGGGCGAACCGTGGTGACGATGCGCGAGCACGGCAAGTGCTGCCGCGCGGTCGGTCATGTTGGTCGCGGACTGGAAATGCCCGGCAGCGAGTTCCGCTCCGCCCGGCTGCAGCGACAGATAATCCAGCAGGGTGTTGCGCAAGGCGCGTCGCCCGGCGCTTGCCGCGTCGGGGCTGAACGCTTCTCTGTCGGCAAGGCTGAGGTAGAGGCCCGAAAAAACGTCCCGGTTCGCAGTGCCGATCGCCAGCGCCAGTGCCTCGCGAGCCGCATAGATGGCATCGGGGTCGATGTTCCTGCCGATGTCGCGGGCAATGTCGGCTTCGCCGGGCAGGGCCAGCGCCAATGCCCGATAGGCCGGCTCCAGCGTCTCGTCGCCGGCAATGCTGCCGGCGAGTTCGATCAGCCGCGGCGCAAAGGCCGGCTGCTTGCCGCCGAGGATCTCGCGGAACGCTGATATCAGCGCATCGGTCAACAATGTGTTGAAAGCCTGCCAGCGCGAGAAGGCGTCGCCGTCGTGGCGGGCGAGGAAGAACTGGTCGTCGGCTTTCTGCTCGACGGACAATGTCACCGGCGCCGAAAAGCCGCGGTTGAGCGACACGGCCGGGCGCTCGGTGACGCCTGAAAACCGCACCATGTGGCGACGCTTGCGGATATGGATGACGCCGTCCTCGACGCTGGCGCCCTCGACGCTACTATACGGCACAGGCTTGCCGCCGGCGCCGATCAGCCCGAAAGCGAGCGGGATGTGCATCAGCCGCTTGCGGCTTTCGGAGGGTGTCGGCGGCACCGACTGCTCGATTTCGAGCGTGAACTCCTGCGCGGCCGGATTGTGCGTCGAACTGATCGTCAGGTTCGGCGTTCCCGCCTGATGATACCAGAGCGCGAACTGCGACAGGTCGCGGCCGGACGCATCCTCGAACACCTTGATGAAATCCTCGATCGTCGCCGCGTCACCGTCGTGCCGCTCGAAATAGAGGTCCATGCCGGCGCGAAACACGTCGGCACCGAGAATTGTGCGGATCATGCGCACCACTTCGGAGCCCTTCTCGTAGACCGTCGCGGTGTAGAAATTGTTGATCTCGCGGTAGCGGCGCGGCCGCACCGGATGCGCCAGTGGGCCCTGGTCCTCTGGAAACTGGTGGGCGCGCAAGGTCCGCACCTCGGCAATACGCTTGACCGCGCGCGAGCGCTGGTCGGCGGAGAATTCGTGGTCGCGGAAAACCGTCAGGCCTTCCTTCAGGCAGAGCTGGAACCAGTCGCGGCAAGTGATTCTGTTGCCTGTCCAATTGTGGAAATACTCATGCGCTATGATCGCCTCGATATTGGCGAAATCGGCGTCCGTCGCGGTCTCCCGGTCGGCCAGCACATATTTGTCGTTGAAGATGTTGAGGCCCTTGTTCTCCATCGCGCCCATGTTGAAGTCCGACACGGCGACGATGTTGAAGACGTCGAGATCGTATTCGCGGCCGAACGCCTCCTCGTCCCATTTCATCGACCGCTTCAGGGCGTCCATCGCATAGCCGGCCAGCGTCTCCTTGCCGGGCTCGACATAGATGCCGAGCTCGACCGTGCGGCCGGACAGGGTGACGAAACTGTCCGCGAGCCGGCCGAGATTGCCGGCCACCAATGCGAACAGATAGGACGGCTTGGGGAAAGGGTCGTGCCACACTGCATAATGCCAGCCGTCGCCGAGGTCGCCCTTTTCGAGCGGGTTGCCGTTGGACAGGAGCAGCGGCGCCTCGTCGCGCATTGCCTCCATGCGCACCGTGTAGACGGACAGGATATCGGGACGGTCGAGGAAATAGGTGATGCGGCGAAAGCCCTCGGCTTCGCATTGCGTGCAGTAGACGTGGCTCGAGCGGTAGAGGCCCATCAGGGCTTCGTTGCCCGCCGGCGCCACCTCGGTCTCGATGAGCAACTGGAAGCGCCGCGCCACCGGTGGCTTGAGGATGGTCAACTGGTCGGGCGTCGCCAGCAGATCCGCCGGTTTTACCTTCTTGCCGTCGATCTCGATGTGCTTGAGCGTAAGCCCGTCGCCGTCGAGCACCAACGGAGCCGATGCGGAGACGCCGTCACGGCGCTCTATCGTGAGCACGGCGGTGACACGCGTTGCGTCTGGCGAAAGGCGGAAGGTGAGGTCGGTTTGCGGAATGAGGTAGTCGTTGGGGCGATAGTCTTCGAGCTTGAAGACCTGGCCGGTGTCCGTGCGCATTCCGTGGGTTTTCCTGTCGATTGCGTTGGCGGCGGATTGTGTCCGCTGGTCCAAGAAATTTGAAGTCCGCGCTCTTTACACGAAACGGCCCCTCGACAAAACTGAGGCAATGCCTATTTCAGGCGTTCGTTCTCCTGTCATCATCACGAGGCATCCATGACCGTCGTCACACCGAAATTCGGCATGGGCGCATCCGTGCTGCGGCGCGAGGATGCCGCCTTCATCCAGGGCCAGGGCCGTTATACCGACGACATCCAGCCGGCTGGCGTCCTGCATGGCTATCTCCTGCGTTCGCCGGTCGCCAAGGCCAGCTTCACCATCGGTTCGACCGAGGCGGCGAAGGCCGCACCTGGCGTCCATCTGGTACTGACCGGCAAGGACCTTGCCCATCTCGGCGATCTGAAATCCGGCGTCATGCAGGAACAGCCGGACGGCACCAAGGCGCCGACGCGCGACATCCCGATCCTGTGCCGCGACCGCGTCAACTATGTCGGCGATGCCGTTGCCTTCGTCGTCGCCGACAGCCGTGCCTTGGCGCAGGATGCCGCTGAATTGATCGATGTCGACTATGACGGCGAAGACGCGGCTTCCGGGACCGCAAATGCACTTGCCGAAGGCACGCCGCTGGTCTGGCCGGAGCTCGGTTCCAACCGCGCCTTCAGCTACCACATGGGCGACAGGAAAAAGACCGAAGCGGCTTTCGCCAAGGCCGCACACGTCACCCGCATCGAGTTCGTCAACAACCGGCTGGTCTGCAACTACATGGAGCCGCGCTCCGCGATCGGCGAATGGAACGTCGAGGAGAAGCGCTTCGTGCTGACCACCGGGTCGCAAGGCGTGCACTCCATGCAGTACATCCTGGCCAGCGTGTTCAAGATCAAGAAGGGCCAGTTGCGCGTCATCACACCTGATGTCGGCGGTGGTTTCGGGCCCAAGAGCTTCGTCTACCGCGAATATCCGCTGGTGCTGGAAGCGGCGAAGCGGCTTGGCCGCCCGGTGAAGTGGGCCGGCGACCGCACGGAACACTTTCAGACCGACGCGCAAGGCCGCGACAATTTCGTCACGGCCGAGATGGCACTGGACAAGGACGGCCGCTTTCTCGGCATGAAGGTGGACCTGCTCGCCAACATCGGCGCCTATATCTCGCAATATGGTCCGTTCATCCCCTATATCGGCGTCACCATGTCGACCGGTGTCTACGATATCCAGGCGCTCGACGTCTCGGTGACCGGCCTCTACACCAACACCTGCCCGGTCGATGCCTATCGCGGTGCCGGCCGGCCGGAAGCAGCCTTCCTGCTGGAAAAACTGGTCGATGCCTGCGCCCACGATCTCGGCCTGCCCGTCGAGGAGATCCGCCGCCGCAATTTCATCCGGCCGGAGCAATTTCCCTACCGGACGCAAACCGGCCGCCTCTACGACACCGGTGAATTCGAAGGCCATATGGAGCGCGCCATTGAGCAATCCGAATGGAAAGCGTTTCCGGAGCGGCTGGCGCAGTCGAAGGCCGGCGGAAAAATCCGCGGTCTCGGCATGGCGACCTATATCGAGGCCTGTGCCTTTCCGGGCTCGGAGCCGGCCTTCGTCGAACTCAATGGCGACGGCACGGTGACGCTGAAGATCGGCACCCAGACCAACGGACAGGGACACGCCACCGCCTATGCGCAGTTCCTGTCGGAAAAGCTCAATCTCGACATCGACAAAATCCATGTCCGCCAGGGCGATACCGATGAATTGAAGGCCGGCGGCGGCACCGGCGGCTCGCGCTCCATTCCGCTGGGGGGTGTGTCGGCTTCCCGCGCGGGCGAGGATCTGGCCAACAAGATCAAGCGCATCGCCGCCGACGAGCTGGAGGCTTCTGCCGGCGACATCGAGTTGTCCGATGGTGTTGCCCGCATCGTCGGCACCGATCGCTCGCTCGATTTTTCCAGCATCGCCAAGGCCGCCAAGACGCCTGACGATCTCAAGGGCTTTGGCGAGTTCGTGCAGGACGAATGCACCTATCCCAACGGCACTCATATCTGCGAGGTCGAGATCGATCCCGACACCGGCGCGACCGAGATTGTCCGCTACACCATCGTCGACGATTTCGGCGTGACCGTGAACCCGATCCTGCTCGCCGGCCAGGTGCATGGCGGCGTCGTGCAAGGCATCGGCCAGGCACTGACCGAGGACACTATCTACGGCGAGGACGGACAGCTTTTGACGGCGAGCTTCATGGATTACGCCATGCCGCGCGCCGACAATTTCCCGTTCTTCCATTTCGAGACCCGCAACGTGCCGTCGACGACCAATGCACTCGGCATCAAGGGCGCGGGCGAGGCCGGCACCATCGGTTCGACCCCGGCGGCACTCAATGCGGTGACCGACGCGCTCTGGCGCGCTTATGGCGTCAAGCACATCGACATGCCGGCAACGCCGGCGCGTATCTGGGCGACGATCCGAGAAGCGTCGGGAGCGTGACAGCGGGCCCCGGCAGCCCCTCGGCCACAGCCAGCGATGATGCCGGCGGGCACGACACGCTTACCGGCATCATGCTCAAGATCGTGTCGGTGGCGGTCTTCGTCGGCATGCAGACCTGCATCAAAGCCGCAGGCACGGTTCCGGCCGGCCAGATTGTCTTCTTCCGCTCTTTCTTCGCCATCTTCCCGATCATCGCCTTCCTGGCCTTCAGGAAAGAGCTCGGCACTGCCTTCACCACCAAGCGTCCGTTCAACCACATCGCCCGCGGCCTGGTCGGCGTCTGCGCCATGGGGCTCGGCTTTTTCGCGTTGACCCGGCTGCCGCTGCCGGAAGCGATCACGCTGAACTACGCGCAGCCGCTGCTGGTGGTGGTGTTCAGCTCCATCTTCCTCGGCGAGGCTATCCGCGTGTATCGCTGGAGTGCGGTCGCGGTCGGCCTGGTCGGCGTGCTGATCATCTCCTGGCCGGAACTGACGCTGCTGAGTTCCGACCAGGCGCTCGACGACCAGGAAGTGCTTGGCGTCATGGCCGCTCTTGTCGCGGCGGCGATCTCGGCCGTCGCCATGCTCTTGGTGCGCAATCTCGTGCAAAGCGAGCGTACGGCGACCATCGTGCTGTGGTTTTCGGTGACGGCGAGCGTCATGTCGCTGCTCTCGCTGCCATTCGGCTGGCAGGCGCTGACGCCGCTCCAGGCGGCCCTTCTTGTTGCCGCCGGCTTCTGCGGCGGCCTTGGCCAGATCCTGATGACGGCGGCCTATCGCCATGCCGAAGCCTCGGTCGTGGCGCCGTTCGAATACACCTCGATGATCCTAGGCCTCGTCGTCGGCTATCTCGTCTTCGGCGACGTCGCCACGCTCCATATGCTTGTCGGCGGCCTGATCGTCGTCGCCGCCGGCATCTTCATCATCTGGCGCGAACGCCAGCTCGGCCTGGAGCGCACCCGCACGCGCAAGGCATCTTTGCCTGAAGGGTGATTACGAACGTTCGGCCCGTTCCTTCGCCAACCGAACCAGCACCGTCCTCGTCTGTTCATCGGCGGGGAAAAACGATTCGATCGCCAGTTCCGAAAGCGTCACGTCGAGCGGCGTGCCGAACACGGTGATGGTGCTGATGAACGACAGCACCTGATCGCCATGCGCCAGCCTGAGCGGATGCACGATGGCGTTCGCCTCGACCGGCGACGGCCGGCTGCCTCTCAAGCCTGACGGATAAGTCCTCAGCTCACGCTCGAGTTCGATCAGCACCGCGTCGCCGCTCGCGTCATTCTGGTGTTTCAGGCGCTCGAGCAGATGCGTGCGCCATTCCTGGAGGTTGACGATGCGTGGCGCGATGCCGCCGGGATGCAGGCTGAGGCGAAGCACGTTGACCGGCGGCGTCAGCAGCGAAGCCTCGCTGACATCGGCAAGGAAGGGAGCGATGGCGGCGTTGGCCGAAACCAGGTTCCAGTGGCGGTCGACAGCGAGTGCCGGGAACGGCTCGTGGCCTTTGAGCACGATTTCGACCGCCGCCATCGCCGGCGCCATTGTCGTGTCGGTCAGCGAGCGTTCGCCGAAACTGGGGGCAAAGCCGGCGGCGAGCAGCAACTGGTTGCGTTGCCTCAGCGGGATCGACAATTGCTCGGCCAGATGCAGCACCATGTCGCGCGAGGGCGCGGCGCGGCCGCTTTCGACGAAGCTCAGATGCCGCTGCGAGATTTCGGCCTCCATGGCGAGGTCGAGCTGCGACATGCGCCGGCGCGTGCGCCATTCGCGAATAAGGCTGCCGGCGGAGGTTTGGGCTGTTGTCATGAGTGAATGGTTAGGCTGGTGAGGACGGCATTTCAATTACCTGCGAGGTTATCGCTAGGTGAGCGCTCGCAGCTTTGCCTTCACTTCGAGGAAATCCCGCCACGCCAGCTTCTTGTGCGACGGGGTTCGCAGGAGATAGGCCGGATGCAGCGTCGGCATGGCCGGGATGGCGATGCCGGATGCCGTCGTGTGAACGCGCCAATTGCCGCGCAGCCGCAATATGCCTTCCGAGGTGTTGAGCAAGGTCTTGGCCGACGGGCCGCCAAGGTTGATCAGCACCTTGGGATTGACCAGCTCGATCTGCCGTTCGATGAACGGCCGGCAGATCTCGGTTTCGTGCGGCGTCGGCGTGCGATTGCCCGGCGGCCGCCAGGGAATGACATTGGCGATATAGGCTGAAGTGCGGTCGAGCCCGATCGCGGCCAGCATGCGGTCGAGCAGCCGGCCCGAGCGGCCGACGAAGGGCAGGCCCTCGATGTCCTCGTCGCGGCCGGGCGCCTCGCCGACCAGCATGACGGCGGCTTCCGGGTTGCCGTCGGCAAACACCAGGTTCTTGGCGGTGGCCTTGAGATTGCAGCCCTCGAACGCCGCCATATGCTGGCGAAGCTCGTCCAGCGTCGTTGCTGTGGTCGCCAATTGGCGGGCAAGTGCCGCCTGCGCTTCGTCGGGAACCGCAGTCGTCGCAGACGGCGACCGCGCGACGGGTGGTGCATTTGCTCTGTCCCCGGCTTCGCCGCGGGACACGGTCGTCGAGCGCAGCGGTGCGGCGGTGCCACCCGAAGGCGCTGCGATCGGCGCGCGCTCCATCGGCTTTGGCGCAACCTCGGCGAACCGGTTCACCGGCTGCTCTTCGAGCGCCTCGTCGACGCCCACGCTGGCGTAAAACGCCAGCAGGTCGGCGATATCAGGTCTGTTGGTTGGGGAAGCGGCAGTCATCGATTCCACATTCGTCCGCGTGGCGGCAATTTGCAAGGCTGGCAGCTTGGGTTCCTTCGGAGCCTCTCGCCGGCGCGTTGGCTGACGGAGCATCAAACGAAAAACCCGCCTGTGCGGCGGGTCACTGGCGCAACTCAGCACCATAGGCAAAAATGTACCATAGCTGAGCTCACCGAGTCAAGAAAAAATTCCTATCGTGTCAGCCCGTTGGTATGCGCGGATCCTGCACCAGGTAGAAGGTCCATCTGGGCGTGTAGTCGGTCATCAGGAATTCGAAGCTGGCGGTTTTCAGCGGGTCGACCTTGCCATTCCTGAACAGCAGCCGGTCATAGGGTTCGAAATCGCGATCGAAATCGGCGAAATTGCTCGACCGGATGTTGTCCGGCGTCTTGTTGCGCTGGTCGAAGGAAAGCCCGTCGCCGAACACGCTCGGCTGGTTCAGGATCTCCTGCAATTCGAACTGGAATTCGACCCAGGCCTGGCCGCTATTGTTGAGCACCTCGATGCGCATATACATCATGCCGTTGGCGAATTCGCCGGCCTTGCCGAAGGCCTGGATCGGCTTTGTCGTGCGGATCGTCAGCGTCACCGGCGTTGACGAAGTCAGCTCTTCGGTGATGACGAACGGATCGTCCTTCGTGCCGATGCCCGAGGCGCCGGTGATGTGGAAGCCGCCAAGCTCGTCGGAGAAGGAGTAGGCGCCCGCCGCCCAGACCTTCACTTCGTCGGCGGCAGCGTGATGCGGCGCCAGCATCAGAAGGGCCAAAAGGAGCGCCCGGCGGATCCGGCCGGGCGGGAAAAGAAAGCGCGTCGATGAAAAGCCGGCTGGCCCAGGAAAGCGCATGGCGTGAAGTATGGCCGATAAGCAAGCCGTCGAACAATTAAAAAACGCGCGCCCCGCAGGCAATGCCAGGCGAAAAGCAGTCTTCCAGCCTCGCAATGCGCGACTTTTTGGCCAAAACGGCATTGTCACGTATGCGCCGGTTTCCTGTCGTCAATTGATGCGCTATGCAGCGCGGGAGCCAGCAAGATACCCGAATGGGATAAGCCAGTGCGGAGGGGTTGATGAGCGACATCGAACGCGAAAGCATGGAATTCGACGTGGTTATCGTCGGTGCCGGTCCGGCGGGCCTCGCCGCCGCCATCCGCCTCAAGCAGGTCAATCCCGAGCTTTCGGTCGTCGTCCTGGAGAAGGGCGGTGAGGTCGGCGCCCATATTCTCTCCGGCGCCGTCGTCGATCCGATCGGCATCGACCGGCTCTTGCCGGGCTGGCGCGACGAGGACGGCCATCCCTTCAAGACGCCGGTCACCGCGGATCATTTCCTGGTCCTTGGTCCTGCCGGCTCGTTCCGTCTGCCCAACATTTTCATGCCGCCGCTGATGAACAATCACGGCAACTACATCGTTTCGCTGGGCAATGTCTGCCGCTGGCTGGCGACCAAGGCCGAAGCGCTCGGCGTCGAGATCTATCCGGGCTTTGCCGCTGCCGGCCTGCTCTACAATGAGCAAGGCGCCGTCACCGGTGTCGTTACCGGCGACATGGGCGTCGAGAAGGACGGAACGCACGGCCCGGGTTTCGCACCCGGCATGGCGCTGATGGGCAAATATGTGCTGATCGGGGAGGGCGCTCGCGGCTCGCTCGCCAAGCAACTGATCGCCAGATACAAGCTTTCCGATGGCCGCGAACCGGGCAAATACGGCATCGGCCTGAAGGAACTCTGGCAGGTCAAGCCGGAGAACCACCGGCCGGGGCTGGTCCAGCATTCCTTCGGCTGGCCGCTTGACTTGAAGACCGGCGGCGGCTCGTTCCTCTACCATCTCGAGGACAACCAGGTGGCGGTCGGCTTCGTCCTCCACCTCAATTACAAGAATCCCTGGCTGTCGCCGTTCGAGGAATTCCAGCGCTTCAAGACCCATCCGGCGATCGCGGCTACGTTCGAAGGCGGCAAGCGGCTGGGCTATGGCGCGCGCGCCATCACCGAGGGCGGCTGGCAGTCGGTGCCGAAATTGTCCTTCCCCGGCGGTGCGCTGATGGGCTGTGCCGCGGGCTTCGTCAACGTGCCGCGCATCAAGGGTTCGCACAATGCCGTGCTGTCCGGCATGCTGGCGGCCGAGCATGTCGCCGAGGCGATCGGCGCCGGGCGCGCCAACGACGAACTCGCGTCCTACGAGGAAGCCTGGCGCGCGACCGACATCGGCAAGGATCTGAAGAAGGTGCGCAACGTCAAGCCGCTGTGGTCGCGCTTCGGCACCATCGTCGGTGTCGGCCTTGGCGGCCTCGACATGTGGCTGAACACGCTGTTCGGTGTCTCGCCCTTCGGCACGCTGAAGCATGGCAAGGCCGACTACGCAACGCTCGAGCCTGCCGCCCGGCACAAGAAGATCGCCTATCCGAAGCCCGATGGCGTGCTGACCTTCGACAGGCTGTCCTCGGTGTTCCTGTCCAACACCAATCACGAGGAAAACGAGCCGGTCCACCTGCTTGTCGGCGACATGGAGCTGCAGAAGCGTTCCGAGCACGATGTCTTTGCGGGCCCCTCGACGCGCTATTGTCCGGCCGGCGTTTACGAGTGGGTCGATAAGGACGGCAACGCCGCCGCCGATCCCACGGCCAAGGATGTGCGCTTCGTCATCAACGCGCAGAACTGCGTCCACTGCAAGACATGCGACATCAAGGACCCGAACCAGAACATCAACTGGGTGCCGCCGCAAGGCGGAGAAGGCCCGGTCTATCAGGGCATGTAGGCCCGCGCCGGCCGCAGCGTGCAAAGGTCCCGACGATGGCTCGGGGTCTCCCGTGGCATGTGGAACATTAGAACTGTTGAAACTGCCGCGCGCTTATGGTTCCATTCCTTGACGATAAGGAGATGGCCATGCGCCTGACGGTTCTGGCATGCCTAGTGGCGATCGGTGCGCTGTTCGGTCTGGCTTCGGCGGCCTCGGCCGGCACCAGGGTGGTGGTCAAGACGCGGACCTACGACATCACCGGGAACACGGGGCTGGCGCTAGTCCAAGCTATGGACCGCAAGGGGCCGAAGCACGGCTTCATGACGCATGCCATCGCGCTGACCGGCTACGCTGTGGATTGGGACCTCGACACCAGCCAGGACAATGGCGTCTGCCGCTTGCGGCGTGCCAACGGCACGCTCAATCTCTTCTACACATTTCCGCGTGTCGCCTCGGCCACCACCCCGACGCTCCGGAAGCGCTGGACGCGGTTCTTCGCCGGCGTCCGCGCCCATGAGGAAACCCATGGCCGCATCGCCAGGGAGATGATGCGGGCCACGGAACGATCCATCTCCGGCCTCAGGATTGCCGACGACCGGTCCTGCTACAAGACACGTCGCGAGGCACAGCGACGCATCAAGGCCACCAATGCCGCATATGAGGCCAAGCAGCTCGCTTTCGATGCGCGCGAGCATCGCGACGGCGGCCATGTCCAGCATCTCGTCATCGCTTTGGTCAGGCCCTGATCCTTCAGCCTGGCGTCTTGCCGGCCTGGACAATGGCCGCGGTCGCGGTTTCATGTTCGTCGAGCGGCTTTTGCTGGTTCAGCCTGAGCGAGAACTCCACCATGACCGGGAGGTGATCCGAGCCGGTGTCTTCCAGCCGTGTCGCCGAATGGATAGTCACGCCGCCCTTGCTGAAAACCTGGTCGATCGGCAGGCCGGCGAAGCGCCGCAGGAAATCCGGCAGCCTGATGTGGATCCAGGTCGGGCCGGCGGAAGGCATGACGGTCAGCCCGCCAAGCGCCGCGACCCGCCGCACGGCGGCACTCCATGGGGCGGCATTGCAGTCGCCCGCCATGATGGCCGTCTCGCCGAGCGCGGAAAGCGGCTCCGTCAACTCGCCGATCTGCCAGTACTGCTCGCGTGGCCAGGGCCAGCTGAGATGGATCGCGGCGACATCGACGTCGATGCCGCCGAAGTCGACGGTCGCTGTCGCCATGGCACCACGCCTTTCGCAACGCGCCTCGGTGCCGGCGGCAAAGGGCCGCCGCGAGAGCAGCGCGACGCCGAATATCTTGTTAGGGTAAGGACAGAGGATCCGGTATGGATATGCGCTGCTGATATAGCCAAGCTCGGTCGCCCACATCGCCGACACCTCGTCCAGGGTGATCACGTCGGGATTGGTCCGGCCGATCAGCGACAGCACCTTCTTCGGGGTTGGATTGTCGTAGCGCAGGTTCATCTGCAGCAGCTTGTAGATCGCGCGGTCTTCGTTCTTGGCTTCATAGGCGGCCTGAACCGGCCACAAGCGGGAGAAGGACAGCGAGCCGGAAGTGGTGGCGAAGGCCGCCACGGCAAAAAGCAGTGCCACGGCCGCTTGCAGTCGAAATGTCGTGGCCAGCAGCGGCAACGCGCAAAGCGCCATCAGCACGGCAAGATGGACGCGGAAATGCGAGAAGGAATCGAAGGCGGGATGCAGCGTTCCGAAAAACCCGGCCACCAGCGCGATCGAACAGGCCAGCATTGCCAGGAATGCAACCGAAATCAGCAATGTCCCGAAGCCCGCTCTCTCCATGCCGCCTGCTTATCGGCAGTAATGCGGCTCAATCAAGATGACGAAATGCCCATGCGATGCGTGGAACCGGCCTACTGGAACGCCGTTTCCGAAAAACTTCTGAGCTTGCGCGAATGCAACCGCTCCATCGGCATTTCCGCGAGCTTCTCCATAGCCCTGATGCCGATGGTCAGGTGCTGCGCCACCTGGCGCTTGTAGAATTCGGTCGCCATGCCGGGCAGCTTCAACTCGCCATGCAGCGGTTTGTCCGAAACGCACAGCAGCGTGCCGTAGGGAACACGGAAGCGGAAGCCATTGGCGGCGATGGTCGCCGATTCCATGTCGAGTGCGATGGCGCGAGATTGCGACAGACGCTGTACCGGCCCACGCTGGTCGCGCAGTTCCCAGTTGCGATTGTCGATGGTGGCAACGGTGCCGGTGCGCATGATGCGCTTCAGGTCGTAGCCGGAAAGGCCGGTGACTTCGGCGACGGCTTCCTGCAACGCCACCTGGATCTCGGCCAGCGGCGGGATCGGCACCCAGACCGGAAGATCGTCGTCCAGCACGTGGTCCTCGCGCACATAGGCATGCGCCAGCACATAGTCGCCAAGCGCCTGGGTGTTGCGCAGGCCGGCGCAGTGACCGAGCATCACCCAGGCATGCGGCCTCAGCACCGCAATATGGTCGGTGATGGTCTTGGCGTTGGAAGGCCCGACGCCGATATTGACCATGGTGATGCCGCCATGTCCCGATTTCTTCAGGTGATAGGCCGGCATCTGCGGCAGGCGCGGCGGTGCAACGCCTTCGCTGGGCGCGCTCTGCCCGCCCTTGGTGATGACATTTCCCGGCTCGACGAACTCCGTGTATCCGCCGCCGCCATTGGCCATCAGGTCGCGGGCGCGGGCGACGAATTCGTCGATGTAGAACTGATAGTTGGTGAACAGCACGAAGTTCTGGAAATGCTGCGGCGTGGTTGCCGTATAGTGCGACAGCCGGTGCAGCGAATAGTCGATGCGCTGCGCCGTGAAGGGCGCCAGAGGCCTCGGCTCGCCGAAGGCGACTTCGAAGGTGCCGTTGGCGATCTGGTCGTCGGTGCCGTCGAGATCGGGCACGTCGAACAGGTCGCGGATCGGCCGCTTGATGCGCTCTGCCGTCGCGCCGTCGACATGGGTGCCTTCAAGGAAGGCGAAATGCAGCGGGATGGGTGTGGTCGATTCCGACACCGTGACCGCAACCCCATGATTGCGCATGATCAGGCGCAACTGCTCGACGAGGTAGCTTTCGAACAGGCCCGGCTGGGTGATGGTGGTGGAAAAATGCCCAGGCGTCGGCATATGCCCATAGGCCTGGCGCGAGTCGATCTGGGTGAATGAGTTGGTGGTGACGCCGATCTCCGGATAGAAGGCCCGGTAGCGCTTGCCATTATCACCGCCTGCTGCCGCCAATTCTGCGAAGGAGTCGCGCAGGAACCTGGTGTTGCGATCGTAAAGCGCCTGCAGTGCCTTGACGGCCTTTTCAGCGCTATCAAAGCTTTGCCGGCCAAAAGGCTCCGGCATGACGACAGATTCGATGGCTTGTGGGTAGATTCGCTTTTCCATGGCTCAATATAGAGACTTGGATCGGCACTTGGGAGGGGTGTCGCGACCGAAG
Source organism: Mesorhizobium sp. Primo-A (assembly GCF_003997175.1). Lineage (NCBI taxonomy): Bacteria > Pseudomonadati > Pseudomonadota > Alphaproteobacteria > Hyphomicrobiales > Phyllobacteriaceae > Mesorhizobium > Mesorhizobium sp. Primo-A. The sequence continues at coordinate 66,775 of NZ_RZTG01000012.1, read as the reverse complement.
GCGGCCAAAGCGCCGTTTTTCTTCAACCGCGCTGCAGGCTGACCAGAAGCACAAAGCCGACGCCGGACTTCTTCAGGGCCGGTGCGTCGATCGTCGAGCCGGCGTCAGCGCGCATCATCGGCACGGCCAGGACCGGAGCGGCCAGAACCGTCAGGATAAGCGCCGCCCGCGGCAGAAGCCGAAGGGTCTTGAGAACGTTGGCGGCGATGCGGTTCATGGCGTTCAGCTTTTCTTTTCGAGGTCTTGGTTTCTTTGTTCAGTTGCGAAGATGGGTGGGGCAGGCGAGGCGGCAGGTTCTGGAACTGGCTTCGTCCCAGGCGCGGGCCGGACGGCCCGCTTCAGCGACGAGGATGGCGAAGAACATTCCAAACAGGCTCACCAGCAGGCAGACGATGGTGAAGCGGCGAGCAAGCATTGGGTCGGTCTCCTTCAACACGCCGGAGAATGCCCTGATGCAACTGAACCGGCTCTGATGGCGGCGTTCATCTGCGGTTCAAGATGATTGACGGGGTTTCGACGGCGCCGGCGTCGGTTGGATAGCCGCCGGCCTCCATCGAGCATCACCGGCGCAGGATGTGTCGACAAAACGAAAACGGGGCCCGTCGGGGCCCCGTCATCAGGTCGGAAAGATGCGCTCGATCAGAGCTTGTGCCAGGTCTGGCTCTTGCAGATCAGCCCGCCGAGCACGCAGCCGCTCATCTTGAGAGAGGTGCCCGACAATGTCGCCTTGCCCGAATAGGTCTTGTCGTTTGCCGGATCGGTGATGTTGCCGGCATATTTGTTGTCGCCCGTCGCCTTGAGCGAGCCGATGGTCTTGCCGGCATATTTGCCGGACTTGAGCGTGATGGAAAACGAGCCGCCGCCAGCGATGGCTGCGGTGTCGCCGGCCTGCGTCTTCCAATTGCCCTCGATCGGATCGGCCCAGGCCGCACCGGCCATGATCAATGTGGCCGCAAGGGCCAGGCTCACTCTTCGAAACATGTCTTCCTCCCTTTAGATGTCCGGCCGGATGCTCCGCCTCGGTCTGCCGCTTACGCAAACGTAAGCTAATCCAGCTCCCGGCAAAACAAAAGCGGTGCCGCAACGGAAGACTTTCGGATTTTGAAGGGCCCCGAATGCGCCTCCTGGCCAAGGAAATGAAACGATCGGCGCATCGCCTTTGTCTCCTGTGGTTAGCGAAGTCTTGAATTGGCATCGGGAAATTTTCGTCAAATTTGACGCAAGCAGGCTGAATTGCTGGCTTTGTATCCTTAACGAATTTCCGCGTTTACCTCTTGTTTTAGCTTTGTTTTCCTCAAATTAAGCACGCCATTTAACGACGGATTCAAGCCTGCACGGCATTCTCGAAAGCATCGGAAGAGCAGCCGCCAAGGACGAAAGAAGGCAGCTCTCGGGAGCCTGACAGGGGCCGGAAACAGGGGATTGAAATGGCACGTTTTGAAATGCTTGAAGCAGGTTTCGGCGCCATGGGGGCAACTGCCCAGGCCGACATCCTTTTCGAACTGGGCATGATGTATGCGACCGGCCGCGATTGCGAGACCGATGTCGTTGCCGCCCACAAATGGTTCAACATCGCCGCCATCAAGGGCTCGGCCCGCGCCGCGGAACTGCGCTCGGAACTGTCGGCGGCCATGTCGAAGGTCGAGATCGCCACGGCGCTTCGCGAAGCCCGCGAATGGATGACCATGCACTGAAATCTGCCAATCGCAGACAGGCCTATCGAAGACAGGGAAGCTCCGGGATCAAGGCCGCACAGACGGCCGGACCCGGCGAAATTGAAGGCCGCGCAAGACGGTCACGAGGGCAAGAGAAAGAACGCGGCAGGCCGCAAGGCCCAGTCGTGCGCGACACAGGGAAGCTGAGCGGGATTTTTAGGGGCGGGGCGCCTGGAGATTGCTCGACGGGCAAAAAAGCCACGACCAGCCGGAACAAGGCTGGCGTGGGTTTTTGCGTGGATGACGTCTTGCAGGCCCAATCGAGCGGCGCCAATGCGCCTAGACAGGCCGAATGAAGGATGAAATTGTCCCGCCTCTCTGGAAGAAGCGTGGCCGGGGCGGCCGCGCGTGAGTGGAGGAGTTCTACCATCATGAAAAAATTGAGTATTTTGAACGCGGCCATATTCGGCCTGATGATGAGCACGCCGGTCGCATTCGCCGACGATATCACCTTTGCGGTGATCGGCCCGATGACCGGACAGCTCGCCACCATCGGCGATCAGTTCAAGCAGGGCGCACAGGCCGCTGCCGATGCGATCAACGCCGCTGGCGGCGTCAACGGGTCGATGATCAAGCTTGATATCGAAGACGACCAGTGCGATCCCAAGCAGGCGGTGTCGGTTGCCAACCGCGTCGTCGCCGATGGCGTCAAGTTCATCGACGGCCATGCCTGCTCGGGTTCGAGCATTCCGGCCTCGGCCGTCTATGCCGAAGCCGGCGCGCTGATGATGAGCCCGGCTTCTTCCAACCCGGTGCTGACCGACGCGGCCGCCAAGGCCGGCTGGCCGACGATCATGCGCCTTTATACGCGTGACGATGCGCAGGGCGCCTTCATCGGCCCATGGATCGCCAAGAAGTTCGCCGGCAAGAATGTCGTCGTCCTGCACGACAAGAGCGCCTACGGACAGGGCGTGGCTGACGCCGTCAGGGCAACGATGAATGCCGGCGGCCTCAAGGAGGTCTACTATGACGGCATCAACGCTGGCGAGAAGGACTATTCGGCTCTCGTTACCAAGCTCAAGGACTTGAAAGCCGACGTCGTCTATTTCGGCGGCTACCATCCTGAAGCTGGCCTGATCCTGCGTCAGTCGGCGGAACAGAACCTGAAGTTCCAGCTGATCATGCCGGACTCCATCGCCTCGCCGGAATTCTGGCAGGTCGCTGGCCCGGCCGGCGAGGGCACCATGTTCGTCTTCCCGTCGGATCCGCAGGCAAAGCCGGAAGCCAAGGCAGCCGTCGAGAAGATCAAGGCCGGCGGTTTCGTGCCGGAGGGCTTCACGCTGTTCTCATACGCCACCATCCAGGCATTCGCCGAAGGCATCAAGCGTGCCGGCAGCGACGATCCGGCCAAGGTTGCCGAGGCGCTGAAGAACGGCACGCCGATCAGCACCGTCGTCGGTAATGTCACCTTCGACGAGAAGGGCGATCTCAAGAATGCCAGCTACGACATCAACCAGTGGCATGACGGAAAATATGCGCCGATCGCGCAGTAATCGCCGGCCCGGCGACTGAATAGCATAGGGAAATGGCCGGGGTCGTCCCCGGCCATTTTCTTGTTTGCCCTGTAGTCTGCCTTTCGAACCGTCAGCTGGCTACAGCGGCCGAAGCGGCTTGTTCCTCGACGAACCGTACCAGCACCGTCCCGTCGGTCACCTGCACGCCCTCGGTGGCGATCTCGGCGATCACGCCGTCATGCGGCGCGGCGATGGTGTGTTCCATCTTCATCGCCTCCAGGATCAGCAGCGGTTGACCCTTGATCACGGCATCGCCCTTTCCCACGCGCACCAGCTTGACCAGTCCCGGCATCGGCGCGCGCAGGCTGCCTGAACCCGCCGCTGCCTCGTCGGCTCGTGCGAGCGGGTCCGGCACCGTAAAGGTGTAGCCGACGGCGCCTTCGAACAGGGTGATGTGGCCTGGCCAGCGGGCGAGGCGTGGTGTTGAGCGAAAATCATGCGAATTGGTGTCGTCATAGGGCTTGTCCAGCGTCACCTGGAACCGCCCGTCATGCCGCACCGAAACTTTCGCCACGATTTCGTCTTCGCCAAACTTCAAACGTGTGCGTCGCGCCACGCTGTGGAAATGCGCATAACCGGCAAGCGACGACCACGGATCGTTGGGTGACGGCGATGCTCCGGCGCCGGAGGCCGCAACGGCCGCGGCAGCGATGGTTTCGCCGGTCGGCGGCGCGACCTCGGTCAGCGCCGTCTGGTGCCTGGCGATCAGGCTGGTGTCAACATCGCCTGCGGCGAAATCCGGATCGGCGGCGAGAGCGGCAAGAAAGGCGGTGTTGACGGTCGAGCCGGCGATCTCGGTCCGGGATAGCGCCGCGCCAAGCGCCTCCAGAGCCGCCTGCCTGTCCGTTGCGTGGACGACCAGCTTGGCAATCATCGGGTCGTAATAGGGCGAGATGGCGTCACCCGCTCGCACGCCAGTCTCGATGCGAATCGTGGCGCCTTGCGGGGCCGCATCCGGAAATTTCAGATGATGCAGCGTACCGGTCGCCGGCAGGAACCCTTTTGCCGCGTCCTCGGCATAGATGCGCGCCTCGAAGGCATGGCCGACGAGCGCGATCTCGCTTTGCGTCTTGGGCAGCTTTTCGCCTGACGCGACCCGCAACTGCCACTCGACCAGGTCGGTGCCGGTGACCATTTCGGTGACCGGGTGCTCGACCTGCAGACGGGTGTTCATCTCCATGAACCAGAAGCGGTCGGCCTTCAGGCCCTGCGAGGCATCGACGATGAACTCGATGGTGCCGGCGCCTGAATAATTGATCGCCTTGGCGGCCTTCACTGCCGCCTCCGTCATCGCCTTGCGCAAAGCGGGCGTCATGCCGGGCGCCGGCGATTCCTCGATCACCTTCTGGTGGCGGCGCTGCGCCGAGCAATCGCGCTCGTAGAGATGCACGACATTGCCCAAATTGTCGCCGAAGACCTGCACTTCGACATGGCGCGGCTTGTCGACATATTTTTCGACCAGCACACGGTCGTCGCCGAACGCGGCTTTCGCCTCGCGCCGTGCGCTGGACAACGCCTCGGAAAACTCATCGGGATGCTCGACCCGGCGCATGCCCTTGCCGCCGCCGCCGGCGCGCGCCTTGATCAGCACTGGATAGCCGATCTCGCGCGCCTTGGAGGCAAGCAGCACGATCTCCTGCGCCTCGCCATGATAGCCCGGCACGACCGGCACGCCGGCCTTTTCCATCAGCCGCTTGGCGGCGTCCTTCAGCCCCATGGCACGGATAGAGGCCGCGGATGGGCCGATGAAAATAAGCCCCGCCGCTGTCACCTGGTCGACGAAATCGGGATTTTCCGACAGGAAGCCGTAGCCGGGATGAATGGCTTGCGCACCCGTTGCCAGGGCCGCCGCGATGATCTTGTCGCCGCGCAGATAGCTTTCGCCGACGGGCGAGGCGCCGATATGCACCGCCTCGTCGGCCATCTCGACATGCAGGGATTTTGCGTCGGCATCCGAATAGATGGCGACGGTACGCACGCCCAGCTTCCGAGCCGTACGGATGACACGGCAAGCGATCTCGCCGCGGTTGGCGATCAGGATCTTGGCGAACATGGAGCCTCCGCATGTAAGGTTCGAAGTCCATGGGAAGCATGGCGCTTGAACACCCCCCTCTGACCGGCAGGACAGAGGGGGGTGCTGTCTCGCGAGCCTTTTAAGCCCTCGGAGTAAACCTCTCCCTTACCAGGGAAGTGCTCTACCTTGCGGTCGGCTGTACCTACTTCGAGGCCGCGATCTCGCAACTGCCGCCGGTCGTGACTTTGTAGTGGCCGCGGGTGGACTGACAGGATTTCATCGCCAACTCTTCGGCCGTCTTTTGAGATGGTGCGTTGAGGTGGCCGCCGCAAACTATGTACGACGACATTATCCGTGCGTAGGGAGTGGTTGCGTACGCTGAATGGCCACCGGCCGCGACATAGGCCTTGTAGGCCTTGGTGCAGGGATCCTTGGGATTTCGCGGCAGGTACGGCGGGAAACGCTTGTCTCCCTCGCTTCCCGCCAGTGAGCCGGCCATGCCCGCTCCGGATGCTGCGAACACCAGCAATACAGCCAATATCGCCATGGCTGTTCGCTTGGAATTCGTGGATTTCATTTTGTCTTCCCCAAGGAGAAAAACCGGGCGCTTTCCGGTCTATTTGGACGCGGCGATGCTGCAGGCGCCGGCGACGGTAACCTTGTATTTGCTTTTGCTGGCCTGACAGGATTTCAGTGCCAGTTCCGCCGCCGCCTTTTGTGACGATGCATTCAGCTTCACGCCGCAAACGAAGTACTCGGTCGCCGGAACGATTGGCGTCGCCGCGAAAGCCGAATGGCCTGCGGCTGCGAGATACGCTGCATAGGCCTTCCCGCAGCCCCCGGTGGTTCCTATAGGAATGGTCACCGGGTAGCGCACGTCGCCCTTGCTGCCTGCCAGCGATCCGGCCATGGCAGCGGTGGAGGCCGCCACCATCAGCAAGCCTGCCACTATGGGGGTGGCTGCTCGTTTGCAGGTCCCGGATTTCATTCTGCTTCCCCCATTCGCAAAAAAGTCTCGGCCGGTTGCTTATTTCGATGACGAGATTGCGCAGCCGCCACTCGCGGTCTTGAGCTTCCACCGTGTCAACCCGGCCTGGCAATTGCGCAGCGCCGTCTCTTCCGCCGCCTTCTGGGACGGCGCGTTGAGCTTCGTCCCGCAGATGATGTAGAGGTCGACAACGCGCGAATAAAAGGTTGTGGCGTAGGCCGAATGGCCGCTCGCCGCGACGTAACCCTTGTAGGCAACGTTGCATTCGCCCGAACCCAAGGTCGGCGGAAAACGCACGTCTCCCTTGCGTCCTGCGAGCGATTCCGCCGAGCTGATGCCGGTCGCCGTTAATATTAGAAATGCGGAAAGTATCGAAGCAGCCGTTCCCTGGCAATATTTCAGTTTCATTTCCAGCCCGTCCCCATTGCCCCATGCTGGATAAACAGTAGCGAATATTTTGTCCCCCCGCCAGTTCACTGTTTGAGATTCGAAGCCGCCTATACTGACCAATCGCTTGGTCCATACAGTTCAGCCTTTTCACACGGCAGCAACGGCCTGCCGGTATAGTTCCGCCGTTTGGCTGTCGAAGTTGACCGTCCATTCTCACATCCGAAACACGCCAAAGCGCGTGTCCTCGATTTCGGCGTTGAGCGCGGCCGACAGGCTGAGCGCCAGCACGTCGCGCGTCTTTGCAGGATCGATGATACCGTCGTCCCAGAGGCGTGCGGACGAATAGAGCGGATGGCCCTCATGCTCGTATTTCATCAGGATAGGCTTCTTGAATTTCGCCTCTTCCTCGGCGCTCCATTCTCCGCCCTTGCGCTCGATGCCTTCGCGTTTGACCATGGCAAGCACCGTTGCCGCCTGTTCGCCGCCCATCACCGAGATGCGGGCGTTCGGCCACATCCACAGGAAGCGCGGTGAATAGGCGCGGCCGCACATGCCGTAATTGCCGGCGCCGAACGAACCGCCGATGATGACAGTCACCTTCGGCACCCTGGCGGTGGCAACCGCCATCACCAGCTTGGCGCCATCCTTGGCGATGCCGCCTGCTTCATATTTTCGACCGACCATGAAGCCGGTGATGTTCTGCAGGAAGACCAATGGAATTTTGCGCTGGCAGCACAGTTCGATGAAGTGCGCGCCCTTCAGCGCGCTTTCGGAAAACAGCACGCCGTTGTTGGCGATGATGCCGACCGGCACGCCATGGAGATGGGCAAAGCCGGTGATCAGCGTGGTGCCGTAATTCTGCTTGAACTCGTCGAATTCGGAACCGTCGACGACGCGCGCGATGACCTCGCGCGCGTCATAGGGCTGGCGCAGGTCGGTCGGCACGATGCCATAAAGTTCATCCGCCGGATGAAGCGGCGGAATCGCTCTCCTAGAGTTCAGGCTTACAGTCTTGTTCCGATTCAGGTTCTTGACGATGCGCCGGCAGATGGCGAGGGCATGGTCGTCGTCCAGCGCATAGTGGTCGGCAACACCGGAAAGCCTGGTGTGCACATCCGCACCGCCGAGATCCTCGGCACTGACATCCTCGCCCGTCGCCGCCTTCACCAGCGGCGGGCCGCCGAGGAAGATGGTTGCCTGATTGCGCACCATGATCGTCTCGTCGGACATTGCCGGCACATAGGCGCCGCCCGCCGTGCACGAACCCATGACGCAGGCGATCTGCGGAATGCCTGATGCCGACATGTTGGCCTGGTTGTAGAAGATGCGGCCGAAATGCTCGCGGTCGGGAAACACCTCCTCCTGGTTGGGCAGATTGGCGCCGCCGCTGTCGACGAGGTAGATGCAGGGAAGATTGTTCTGCAGTGCGATCTCCTGCGCCCGCAAATGCTTCTTCACGGTCAGCGGATAATAGGTGCCGCCCTTCACGGTGGCGTCGTTGACGACGACCATCACCTCGGTGCCTTCGACGCGGCCGATGCCGGCGATCATGCCGGCCGAAGAGATCTCCTCGCCATACATCGACCATGCCGCGAACTGGCCGATCTCGAGGAAGGGTGAGCCGACATCCAGCAATTGCGCAAGGCGCTCGCGCGGCAGAAGCTTGCCGCGCGAGACATGGCGCTCACGCGCTTCCTCCGAACCGCCGAGCTCGACGGTGGCGGCCTTTTCCGCAATGTCGGCGACCAGCGCCCGCATGCGCTCGGCGTTGGCACGGAAGGTTTCGGAGGAGGGGGAGATCTGGGTTTGCAACGTGGCCATACCTACACCCCCTCCGCCATGATCTCGCGGCCGATCAGCCAGCGGCGGATTTCGCTGGTGCCGGCGCCGATCTCGTAGAGCTTGGCATCGCGCAACAGGCGGCCGGTTGGATAGTCGTTGATGTAGCCGTTGCCGCCAAGCAGCTGGATGGCGTCGAGCGCCATCAGCGTCGCCTTCTCGGCGGCAAACAGCACGCAGCCGGCGGCATCCTTGCGCGTCGTCTGGCCACGATCGCAGGCGGCGGCGACGGCATAGACATAGGCGCGCGCGGCATTCAGCGTCGTGTACATGTCGGCCAGCTTGCCCTGCACCAGTTGGAACTCGCCGATCGCCTGTCCGAACTGCTTGCGCTCATGCACATAGGGGATTGCCACGTCGAGGCACGCCGCCATCAGGCCGATCGGGCCGCCGGCAAGCACCGTGCGCTCATAGTCTAGGCCAGACATCAGCACTTCGACGCCGCGCCCTTCCTCATGCAGCACGTTGTCGAAGGGCACCTCGACATCCCTAAACACCAGCTCGCCGGTGTTGGAGCCGCGCATGCCGAGCTTGTCGAGCTTTTGCGCCACGGAAAATCCGGCAAAAGCCTTCTCGACGATGAAGGCGGTGATGCCGCGCGATTTCTGGTCCGGATCCGTCTTGGCATAGACCACCAGCGTCTCGGCGTCCGGCCCGTTGGTGATCCACATCTTGGTGCCGTTGAGCACGTAGCGGTCATTGCGCTTTTCGGCGCGCAGCTTCAGCGAGACGACGTCCGAGCCGGCGCCGGATTCCGACATCGCCAGCGCGCCGACTCGCTCGCCCGAGCACAGCGGCGGCAGGTATTTTTCCTTCTGCGCCTGCGTCGCCCAGCGGTTGATCTGGTTGACGCAGAGGTTGGAATGGGCACCGTAGGAGAGGCCGACCGAGGCCGAAGCGCGCGAAATCTCCTCGACGGCGATCACATGGGCGAGATAGCCCATGCCGCTGCCGCCGAAATCGGGGTCGGCGGTGATGCCGAGCAGGCCGAGCGCACCGAATTCGCCCCACAGATGCGCCGGGAATTCGTTCGAGCGATCGATGTCGGCGGCGATCGGCGCGATCCGGTCCTGGGCAAAGCGCCGCACCATGTCGCGCAGCGCCTCGATCTCTTCGTCATGCCCGAAGCTGAGCGTGTTGGTGTACATTTTTCTCCTCCCTGCGCATGACCTCGAAAATCGACTTTGATTTCGGAAAGGGATCATGCGCGAATCAAAATGCTGCAGCGTCCTTTGCGCGTCCGAAGGGACGCGCGGCGCCGTAGGCGTCGATCTTCGCGCCGACGAGCCGCATTGTCATTGAAAGATATGTTGTGGTCACTTCAGCGATCGACAGCCGTTCGCCCGGCCGAAACCAGACGATGACGCCGGTCATCATCTGGATCAGCGCCATGGCGGTCAGCCCGGTGTCGTCGATGCTGAAGGTGCCCGTCTCGGCGCCGTCGCGCAGGATGGTGCGCAGCTCCTTCTCGTAGGCAGTGCGCATGCGCAGGATCTGCGTCAGCCTTTCCGGCGACAGGCTGCGCAATTCCATGTTCGACACATGCGTGGCGTGCCGTCGCTCGATGTGGAAAGTGATGTGGTTTTCGACATAGGCCGAAAGCCGCTGCACGGGATCCGCATTAACCGGGCGAGCTGTTTCCCACGCTTCGGTCAAACCTTCCATGTGCTCGCGCATCAGCGTGAACAGAAGCTCTTCCTTGGTCGGAAAGTAGCGGTAGAGTGCGGCCGCCTGTACGCCGACCTCGGCGGCGAGCTGTCGCATCGACATCGCCTCGTAGCCAAAACGCGCGATCAGATTGACCGCCGCCTCACGAATGGTCGCTTCGGTCTTTTCGCCATCAGACCCGGCGGTGCGTGCCATGTCAGCTCCTCTGCGGAGCAATAATAAAACGAACGTTTAATTAATTCAAGGCGCTCAATCCAAATCCGCCTTCATGCCACGATTCTGAACCCAACAGAGGCGTTGTCTGCCTCCAACTCCTCGACGTCGACCTTGGAAACCAAAGCCCCGGCCGGCCCTTTCCAGAGGCGCTCGATCATTGTCGAGACCTCCTCATCGAGGCCTGCGATCTCGGCCGTTACGGACCCGTCCGCTTCATTGCAAACCCAGCCCGCAAGACCAAGGCCCGTGGCCTCATCCCGGGCCCAGGCTCTGAAGCCGACGCCTTGCACGTTACCGTAGACGCGTGCGTGCACTTTCCTGCGATGACCAGCCATGAATCTCTCCAAGCCTGTCTCGTTTTGAATCTGGCGCACGGCCTGAGGAATGCAACCTGCGCGCGGACGCAATAGCTGGGCCTTCCGGCTTTAGCTGGCCTTCTGGCCTTGAATTTAATTGACTCAGTCCACTAATTTAGGAAAATGGAACTGCTTTATTAGGAGCTGGCCGCAAATGTTGGACGAACGCAACGCATTGGTGGCCGATGTCCGGCGCTTCAATCGCTTCTACACGCGCACTGTCGGCCTTCTCGACGAGACGCTGACACAAAGTGCATTCACTTTGACCGAGGCGCGCGTGCTGTTCGAACTGGGTCACCGCAGCAACCCGGCTTCCGCCGAAATCGCCGGCGAGCGAGGTTTCCTGGTTGGGGCTTTTCGGCTCGAGAATGGCCCGGCGGCCTCCGAAATATCGAGACAATTGCGTGTCGATGCCGCCTATCTGACGCGGATCCTGCGCAAGTTCGCGGGCCAGGGGCTGACCGAGGCCAGAACGGACCCGGCTGACCGGCGCCGAAGGGTCCTCTCGCTGACCGCAAGGGGCGAGGCAGCGCTTGCCAGGCTGCAGGCGGCGGCCGATCGGGATACGGCGCGGCTGATCGAAAGCGTACCCGACGACAGGTTGCATGAACTGCGCAGCGCCTTGCGCAAGGCGGGGGAATTGCTGGGTGATCCCACCCGTGAAAGCGGCGAGGTGACGTTGCGGCCGCACCGCGTCGGCGATGTCGGCTGGGTCGTGCAGCGCCAGGCCCAACTTTATGCCGAGGAATATGGCTGGACGATCGAGTTCGAGGCCATGCTCGCCGAGATCGGCGCCGATTTCATTCGCAATTTCGTGCCCGGCCGCGATTTCTGCTGGATCGCCGAGCGCGGTGGTCAGCCGGTCGGCGCGGTGTTCCTGGTTCATCAGGATGATAAGGTGGCCAAGCTGAGAATGCTGCATGTCGAGGCGTCGGCGCGCGGCTTCGGCATCGGCAAACGACTGGTGGCGGAATGCGTGAACCAGGCCCGGGCTTGCGGCTACGCCAAGCTAGTTCTGTGGACCAACGACATCCTCGTTGCGGCGCGCGCGATCTACGAACGTGCCGGCTTCAGGCTGGTCTCGCAGGAGCACCACCGCAGCTTCGGCAAGGATCTGACCGGCCAGACCTGGGAAATGGATTTGTAGGCGGCTTTTGCTGCCGGTTGCGCGCCAGCGGTATCCTAATTACCCCGCGCTGCCGCCAAAGCACCGGGAAGTTCCTCGGCAAAAATGTCGAGCTCGTGATCGAGGCCGACGCTGACGCGGATGCAGCGGTCGAGCCGTGGCACCATCGGCTTGCGGATGAAGACGTCGCGTGACAGCAGGGCTTGCAGAACTTTCAGCGCGAAGGCGCCATCGCCGCAGCAATCGATGGTGACGAAATTGGTCGCCGACGCCAGTGGCTTCAGCCCGTTCGCCTCGGCAATGCCGGCGATGCGTCGGCGGCCGGCCGCGACCCGCGCCACCACGCTTTGCAGATAGTGCTGATCGGCGAGCGCCTCGACGCCGGCGATCTGCGCCATGCGGCTGACGCCGTAATGGTTGCGGATCTTCTCGAAGTCGCGGATCACCTGGGCCTCAGCGATCGCATAGCCGCAGCGTATGCCCGCCAGCCCGTACGCCTTCGAGAAGGTGCGCATGCGGATGACGTTTGGCCTGGAGATATCGATCGGCGGCAGCGCCGAGGCCGGCCCGAGTTCGCCATAGGCCTCGTCGAGCACCAGCATGGTGGTTTCCGGCAGCGCCTCGATGAAGCGGATGATCTCGCTCGCCTCCCACCAACTGCCCATCGGATTGTCGGGGTTGGAGAGATAGACCAGCGGGGCCTTGTCCCTGTGCACCGCCGCCAGCAGGCCATCCAGGCTTTCCCGGTCGTTCTCGTAAGGGACCGTCACCAGTCGTCCGCCGACACCGGCGATGTGGAAGTTGAAGGTCGGATAAGCGCCGAGCGAGGTGACCACAGCATCGCCGGGCGCCACATACATGCGTGCCACCAGGGCGAGCAGGCCATCTATGCCTTCGCCGACAACGACGTTCTCTGCTTTTACGCCGTGATGCGCGGCTACCGCCACCTTCAGATCGTGATTGTCGGGATCGCAATACATCCACATGTCGCCGGCGATCTCGGCCATGCGGGCGATGACGCGCGGCGAGGGACCAAAGCTGCTCTCATTGGCGCCGATGCGGGCGCGAAAAGCGCGGCCACGCTCGCGCTCCTGCGCTTCGGGGCCGACAAACGGCACCGTCGAGGGAAGCGCTGCGATGAGCGGCATGAGGGGAGGGCGCTGATGCATGGTGGAAGCTCGCTTGAAAGGGCCTTCTTGCTAGCGCGCCGGATGGGTCGGTGCAAGTTGCCGCTGGGCAGATCCGTAACGCTGGATTCTTTCGGCCGCTTTTGCTAGCGAGACGTGATGAACAACCGTCTGCCGCCTGCCTGGTCAAAGCACCTCAAGGTCCAAACCGGGCCGAAACCCAAATTCCCGCAGCCAAATCTGCGCAACGCAAATTCGCTTTCGCCTGCGCAGGCAGACGATGCGTTGCTGGAGCAGGCGTATCAGTTTCAGCAGGCCAAGCGGCTTAACGAGGCTCAGGACCTATGCCTTCGGGTGCTGGCGCGCACGCCTAACCATCCGCTCGCCCTGTATATTTTGGGGACCGTGTGCCTGGGCTACGACGATGAGGCGGCCTTGCGATATTTCGCACGAGCGATCGGCGAGGAACCAAAAAACCCCTACTACCACCTTGGTTTGGCTTCGGCCTATGTGAAGGTCAGTGAATATTCACCGGCAATCGAGCATATGCAGTATGCCTTGGAGTTGCAGCCAGGTCTCATCGAAGCGCTTTGTGCATTGGGGGACGCTTATATCCAGTTTGATAAACCCGACATGGCTTTGCCGCTCTATGAGAAGGCGCTGAAGATCAACCGCGATCATCCCAAAGTGCGGATAGGACTGGCCAGCGCGCTCAGCAGCCTGGGGCGCATGGACGAGGCCGCCGCCTTTCTTAAAGAAGCAATCGAACGTCGCATCGCAATGCCGACTGCCTACAACGACCTTGTACAGACGCAAAAGTTCACCGAAGAGCCAAAGGAACTACAATCCATCGTTGGTGAACTCGGCAATCCCAAGCTTGATCTGGACGGCGTAGAGAAGCTCCATCTGGCGGCCGGCAAGGTGCTGAACGACCTCAAGCGCTATAAGGATGCATTCGGCCATTTCAACAAGGCCAAACAGGCCTCGGGCCGCTACTTCGATATCGACCAATACCGTCGGTGGGTAGATTCACTGATTGAGACCTTCACGCCTGAGATGCTGGCTGCCAGGTCGGGTTACGGAAATCCTTCGGAAGTTCCTGTGTTCGTGGTCGGCATGCCGCGCTCGGGAACGACACTCACGGAACAAATTTGCGCAAGTCATCCCGATGTCCATGGCGCAGGGGAACTAAGCAAACTCAGAAGAGTCGCGAATGCGATCGACCTCAGAAAGTCATCGGCCGGGAGGCTAAACCATGCGATGGCGTCGATCACAGAACACCTGTCCGGAACACTGGCCGAAGAGCACCTGACCTATCTGAGGGAGCGAGCGCCTGCCGCGCTTCGGATCGTGGATAAGATGCCTCATAATTTTGAGCTGATCGGTCTTATCGCCGTTCTCTTTCCCAACGCGCGAATCATTCATTGCCGTCGTGACGCCATCGACAATTGCGTCTCTTGTTTTGTCCAGAAATTCGGCGAGGGGCACAGCTACAACACCGACCTGAAGACACTCGGCCTGTACTATCGAGAATATGACCGCCTGATGCAGCATTGGAACGAGGTTTTCCCGAACCTGATCTTCGAAAATCAGTACGAGACGCTGGTCGACGATCAGGAAGCGCAGTCACGCCGCCTCATCGATTACCTTGGGCTGCCCTGGGATGACGCCTGCCTGCGCTTTTTCGACAGGGATGGTTCGGTCAACACACCCAGTCGCTGGCAGGTTCGCCAACCGATCTACAAATCGTCGGTCAAGCGCTGGAAGAATTATGAAGGCGAGATCCAGCCACTCATCGATGCTTTGGGCGACTTGGCGGACACGTAACTCAGACCAGTCCTGCGTTCCGCTCATGCGCGCACGTCTCCTCGATTTGGTTGGCACTGCTGAGAAATAGAGCTGAAGAAGCTTACGGATGCGCGTGATTCCGCACCCGATGATCCCAACACAATCGCTCGGTTGGTCAATTGATTCTGCTGGTCGACACGCTCGAAGTGCTTGGCGCGAAAACTCACGCACTGCCGGACTGCCGGAGCTGCCGGGGCTCGGCTTCGTCGGCTGGCTATTGTCGCTCGCAAACCTTCAAGAAGTGCAGGGGCTCGGTCTCGGGGCGGCTCAACTGCATTTGACGAGTCTCTCGGAACCCGGCGTAAAAAACCCGGCGGTTGCCCGCCGGGTTTTCGATTTCGACAAGTCGAAATATATTAGAACGAGCGCTGGAAGCGGAGGAGGCCGCCGATGCTGTTCTTCTTGTCGGCCGGTGTGAACGATGGGTTAACATAGTTGACATCGCCAAATCGGCCTGCATGGAGGTAGTCGACTTCGGCCGTGACCGTGAAGCCCGGCACAACGTCGTAAGCGATGTTCGCGGCAACGCCGACGTTCTTCCAATCGTCAGCAGACACCTGAGCGTTGAACGAGGTTTTTTCGTTGAACTTGTAGGTGCCACCGCCCCACACTGCCCAATTGCCACCCCACATCTTGTAGAAGCCGCGACCGTTGGCGTCGACATGATTGCTGAGGTTATCGTTGAGATTGTCGTCCGAACCGTAGCCGCCCATGATGAACAGCGAGAGTTCGTTGGAGACGTTCACATCCAGGCGAACCTTGCCGGCCACTTCTTCGTAATTGCTGTCATAGGCGACGACACCGGTGATGGCGCCCCAGCCCTGCGTGTACTTCACGCCGCCGACGACATGCGGAACATAGCTGTCGATCGTGTCATTGGCGTTACCTTCTTCCAGCGAGACCACTGCCGAGAAGCCGTTGCCGGCGTCGAAGTAGTACTGGACGACGTTGGTGTCGAAATCGCCGTAGGGAACGAGCGTGTCGTTGATGACGTTGCCGGCGTAGCCGACGAACGTATCGAAGGCCGATTCGTCCTTACCGACGCGCAGGCCGCCGAGCTGGATCCAGGCGAAGTTCAGCGAGACGTCCCGGTTGTGGGCGGCGTTGACGTCCTCGAAGGCGTTGTCGTCGCCGAAGTTGAAGCGGGTCTCGGTGTAGGTCTTCAAGGTGCCGAGTTCGGTTTCCTGGCCTGTCCAGGTCTTCAGCGTGAAGCGGGTATTCTTCAGCCAGGTATTGTGGTCATCACCATCCTGGTGATCCGCGGCTTTTGCACCATCGAACGAACCGAGGTCGCCACCGCCGATGTCATAACGGACATAGCCGCCGACGCGCAGGCAGGTCTCGGTGCCGGGGATGTAGAAGTAGCCAGCGCCGTAGACGTCGCAAATCTTGACGTATTCAGCGGGTTCCGGCTCGGCGACGACGACGGCGTCGGCGGCGCGCGCACCGGAAACTGCGATCAGGGCCGCAGCGGAGCCGAGGAGAAGGCTCTTAATGTTCATTTTCTGACCTCCAGTCAGAATCGAGAACGGAGGTCGGTAAAACCCAGCTCTCATGTATTTTTTTCTTTATATTTCAGATGGATAGATAAAAAGGCCTTCAGCGGGGCTCTGTCCGCCAAAGCCGTTTACTGGCGAAAGCCTTGCCCGATCCGGTCTTGAAATATCGCTCGAACTGCCGTGCGTTGGTCTCGGTTTCGACCGCGATATAGGTCTTCAGGGCTACAGGCAGATAGGCTCTGGTCGAAGTCACATAGCCTGATTGATGCGATTCGAACCGGCGTCGAAGGTCGTTTGTCGACCCGACATAGACATCGCCATTATGAAGCTGCAGGAAATACACGTACCACATGGTCCCCGTACGCTACTTCGTAGCTTCGGGCGACACTCCCACGCCGATGCGGTTCCGGGTGGCCTGCCACCCGAAGCCCGCAGGGCGTAGGGTGGCGGAGAGGATGGGATTCGAACCCACGAGAAGCTTTTGACCTCTACTCCCTTAGCAGGGGAGCGCCTTCGACCACTCGGCCACCTCTCCGTTGCGCCGCTGGATAAAGAAAAGCGCCGGCACAATCAACAAGCCCGCATCATTATATGCAAAAATAAGAAGGCGCCGAACCGCGACCCCCATGGATGTGGCGGTTCTGCGGTTGTTTCCTGGCTAGCGACTCGGGAATTCGCCATGATTCCGTCGGCCCATCGCCGGATTCGCCGGCAAACAAGGGAGTGCGGCGGCCTGATGGTTAACGAGAGCTTTCTGAGTGAGGCCAAATCGTGTCATTTGTGCAACAACGCCGGGGGATAGCAGCCAGGCAGCCCTTTCACCGGTACGATCGTGGTTGAACCTCGCCGCCTCATGGGTAATGTCGATTTCGAAGGAGCGGCGCGGTGCGCATCTTTTTCGGTAGTGGGGATGGGGCAGGGAACGCTGTCCTTCAGCAAAGAATACCCAGACCCGTTTTTTAACTTTTGACTGGAGGTCAGAAAATGAACATTAAGAGCCTTCTCCTCGGCTCCGCTGCGGCCCTGATCGCAGTTTCCGGTGCGCGCGCCGCCGACGCCGTCGTCGTCGCCGAGCCGGAACCCGCTGAATACGTCAAGATTTGCGACGTCTACGGCGCTGGCTACTTCTACATCCCCGGCACCGAGACCTGCCTGCGCATCGGCGGCTATATCCGTTATGACATCGGTGGCGGCGACGTCGGCTCGTTCGATGGTGCAAGAAGCGCAGATCATCAGGACATCGGTGAGAGCAACGACACCTGGCGCAAGAGAGCCCGCTTCACGCTGAAGACCTGGACCGGTCAGGAAACCGAACTCGGCACCTTGAAGACCTACACCGAGACCCGCTTCAATTTCAGCAACACCCAACGCGATACGAGCCCGTTCATCAATGCTGCTGGCAACGAGCCTGTTTCGCTGAACTTCGCCTGGATCCAGCTCGGTGGCCTGCGCGTCGGTAAGGACGAATCGGCCTTCGATACGTTCGTCGGCTACGCCGGCAACGTCATCCAGGATACGCTGGTTCCCTATGGCGGCTTCGACACCAACGTCATCCAGTATTACTTCGATGCTGGCAACGGCTTCTCGGCTGTGGTTTCACTCGAAGAAGGCTATGGCGCCTACACGATCGACAGCTATGTTCCGCATGTCGTCGGCGGTGTGAAGTGGACGCAGGGCTGGGGTGCAATCACCGGCGTTGTTTCGTATGACAGCAACTACGAAGAAGTCGCCACCAAGGTTCGCTTGGACGTGAACGCGACGAACGAGCTGACGCTGTTCATCATGGGCGGTTACGGCACCGACGACAACTACACCGACGCAAGCTTGAATTTCCCTGCTGGTGGTCGCGGCATGTACAAGCAGTGGAGCGGCAATTGGGCACTGTGGGGCGGTGGCACCTACAAGTTCAACGAGAAGACCTCGTTCAACGCTCAGGTGTCATATGACGAGGGCAAGAACCTCGGCATCGCGGCGAACATCGCCTACGACGTGGTTCCTGGCTTCACGGTTACGGCCGAAGTCGATTACCTTAATGTCGGCAACGACACCGTGTCCAACTGGACCCATGCCGACAAGAAGAGCAACATCGGCGGTATCCTCCGCTTCCAGCGCTCGTTCTAAGGGCTGGTTCCTTACAGGTGAAATCCAGCCCGGGCGCGCAAACGCCCGGGCTGTTTTTGTTTCGTGACTGGATCAAGGCAAACGGAAGGATGGGGGTAACGGTAGCTGAATAAATCCGTGGGGTGGTTTCGTGGGATCCGCTGATGGGCGGATGAAATCACAACTGCGTGATTAAAATCTCTTGAAAGGACGCTTCCAAGCGGGTAGGGCTGACCTATCCCACTCGGGGGTGTGGCAAATGATGACGAACGAAGCGATTCAAGAGGGCGAGTCCTCTGATCATTTTTCGATGTTTTCTTCTCAAAGTCCGAAGATTCGATACACCTACAACAAGATTAGAGAAGTAAAATCGCATCGGGTCGGAGATCTTTTTTCAGCATATCGGGACATATTATGGGATGATGGGCGGCATAAGTATAATGTCAGCTCGTTCATCGGCGAAATAGACGAGATTCTCCTTGGTGAGCGTTTCAGCGCCTTTGACCAAAGTACCCTGGACAACCTTATCGGCACCCTGCGCCAGCGCGGCAACAGCAACGCAACCATCAATCGAAAGATGGCTGCCCTCAGCAAACTGCTGCGCAAGGCTCACAAGATGGGAGATATCCACAGCCTGCCCGAGTTCCGCCGCCAGAAGGAGCGGGCGGGTCGGATTCGCTTCCTCGAAAGGGACGAAGAGGCGCGCCTGTTCGCCGCCATCAAGAGCCGCAGCGAGGATGCCTACAGGCTTTCCGTTTTCCTGGTCGACACCGGATGCCGTCTCGGCGAGGCGCTTGGGCTGATCTGGAACGATATCCAGGAGCATCGCGTCTCCTTCTGGATCACCAAATCCGGCCGCAGCCGCACCATTCCGATGACCGAGCGGGTCAAGGAGGTCATCAAGCTGCCTCCCACCGAGGGTCGTCGGCCCAAAGGACCGTTCACCAAGCTCAGCCAGGCACAGTTCCGTGCCATCTGGAACGACGCGAAGGCCGAAGTCGGCCTCGGCGCCGACGATCAGGTGGTGCCGCACATATTGCGCCATACCTGCGCCTCGCGTCTTGTCCAGGGCGGCATCGACATCAGGCGCGTGCAGATGTGGCTCGGCCACCAAACGCTGTCGATGACGATGCGCTACGCGCATCTGGCCACCAACGATCTCGATGGCTGTGTCATCGTGCTGGAAACGCCTCGATCGACTCAGCCGGGCGGCAATTGCGCTGAAGGCCCCATGTTTTCTTCGCCCGTGACGACGCCTTCGTCGCCGACGGCAGAGCGGAAAAAGAGGGACGGGGCAGCCGCCGCCGCTAAGGAGTCGCCGAAAGCGACTCGGAAAAGTTCAAAAGCCAAGTAGGCTGAAGAAACTTGCCTATACTATCATAGCTATCCCGTGACCTTGTTCGGTCATGGGATTTACTTCAGGATATTCTTCCGCTCGGCCTGATCGAGAAAAGCGCCTATGTCGCCCGGTAGGCTGCCGGTCTCGAGGAACGGCGCATGGCCCTGACCCTCGACGGTGATCGTCTCCATCATGGAATGGCGCTCTCTCATCTGCTTGAGCGTGTCTGTGGACAGCAATCTCGAATTAACGCCCCGTATGGTGAGCAGAGGAATCGCGGCCAACGCCTCGAATTGCGGCCATAGGTCAGGCAGCTTCTGCGTCAGATCGAGACTGGCAACGGTATCCACCAGCTTCGGATCGAAATCCGGCACCAGCCCACCATCCGTTTCGCGGTAGAGAGCCCATACCATCCGATCCCAATCGGCGCCGGCAAGAGCGGAGAAGTCTTCGCCATGCACGCTGCGCTGGGCGGCCGCCGCCTGTGTGCGGGTTTTCGGTGCCGGGTCGCGCTCGAGATAAGACTGGATATGGGCAAGTCCGGCCGTCTCGATCATCGGTCCGATGTCGTTGAAAACAATGGCTTTCAGGACGGATGGCCGCATCGTCCCGAGCACATGGATGATCAATCCCCCGCGCGAGGTGCCGATGAAGGCCGCTTCTCCGATGTTCAGCGCCGCCAGCCCGGCGAGAATGTCGCCGGCCTCCACGCCGACATTGTAA
Organism: Mesorhizobium sp. Primo-A; assembly: GCF_003997175.1. NCBI lineage: Bacteria > Pseudomonadati > Pseudomonadota > Alphaproteobacteria > Hyphomicrobiales > Phyllobacteriaceae > Mesorhizobium > Mesorhizobium sp. Primo-A. The sequence goes on along the minus strand of NZ_RZTG01000012.1, from coordinate 46,313 downwards.
TTTTTGACGTCGGGATCATAAGCTGACTGCCCGCGCCCGCGGTAGTCGAAGGCGATGACCTTTCGTGGAGTTGCCGCATGCGTCGACAGATAGAGCGCCAGCTCGTGAAAATCCCTGGCATTGCGGGTCAGGCCAGGCAGGCAGACAACCGGCCAGGGTCCGGAATTGGCCTCGCCATAGACGCGCGCATGGAGTTTTAACCCGTCCGGTGCGCTGTAGAAGAAGTCGGAAAAAAGCTGCTCGCTTGCCATCGGAATGTGCGACCTCGCTGTATCAATCTGGACAGCTACAGGCGAGGGCAGGGATGGTCAATAAAAGGCGCTCTTGCCTTCTCCCACAAGTGGAGAAGGACAGAAAGGCTCAACTCCGCCCGTTCACCAGATCCCCGACAATGTCGTATTCGCCGGAAATACGCATCTTGTAGACCTCGTAATTCTCCATCACTCGCTGAACGTAACTTCTTGTTTCCGTGTAGGGAATCCGCTCGATCCAGTCGACGACCGCGTCGATGTCCTTGCCGCGCGGGTCGCCATATCTGCCCACCCACTGCCTGGCCCGGTTGGGGCCGGCATTGTAGCCGGCGAAGGTCAGCACGTAGGAGCCGTTGAAGCGGTCGAGCTGTTCGCCGAGGAAGGCCGAACCAAGCGTCGCGTTGTAGCCGGCATCGGTGGTCAGCCGTGTTTGCGAAAACTGCAGCCCGGCCTTCTTCGCCAATTGCCTTGCGGTTCCCGGCATCAGCTGCAGCAGCCCGCGCGCGCCGGCGCTCGACACGGCGCCGATGTTGAATTCGCTTTCCTGGCGGGCGATCGCATAGGCCAGCGCCTTGCCTGAGCCGGAAATGTCGGCCGAATCGGGAATGACGCCGAGCGGATGCGACAATGCGCCGACATCAATGCCGCGCGCCCCGGCGATCTTGCCGATTTTCAGCGCCATGAAATGGTTCCCTTGCTTTTCGGCAAGGACAGCGAGCAGCGCCAGTTCGCCTGGACTGGTCAACTGCCCGGCAAGGTCGCGATAGAGCGTCTCGGCATAGCGGTCGTAGCCCGCCTCCTGCAGCCGCTTGATGGCGCTGACGGCCTCGCGGCCGGCAAAGTTCTGCCGGTCGGCTGCGCTTGGCGAGGGATAGACGATGTTGAGCGCCTGCCGGCCGACACGTTCGGCGGCAAGCTGGCCGTAGAATGTCGTGCCGTAGGCAGCGGCGCGCGCAAAATAATCCTTGGCGTTGCCCGGGCCGCCGACTTCGGCGGCACGGCCGAGCCAGTAATACGCGCGCGACAGCGTCATCGGCCCTTGGGCAAGGTCGGCGATGCGAGCGAAATGCGTTGCGGCAAGCTTGGGGTCGTTCAGGCCGCGCAACGCGTACCAGCCGGCATGGAATTCGGCGTCGGCCGCATTGGTGGCACTTTCGGCAGCGTGTGTAGCGACGATCTTGTACGCGGCCTTCATGTCGCCCTGGTCGACCAGTTCACGCGACAGCACCCGGCGCTCGACCCACCAGGCATCCGGATCGACCAGAGCTTCGCGATCGGTCGGTGCCTGCATCACAATGGCTGCAGCGCCGGCAAAATCCTCCTGCTTGCGCAAATATTCGGCCTGCGCGAAGAAGTAGCCGGCCGAACGTTGCATTGCCGGCACGGCCTTCAGCAGCTTGGGCGCGTTCTTGTCGCCTTTGTCGGCCGCCGCCCATGCATCGGCGAGCTGCTGGGCGCCGGCGAGGCCGGCGACGCGCAGCGCGGAATTCGCGCGGTCGGCATAGAACATGCGCTCCATGCGAAAGCGGTGGTCCGCGGCCGGGATCAGGCTGCCGAATTCCTTGATCAGCGCCGCCTCGTCCTTGGCCTCCAGGATCGCGGTGCGCCAGAAGGGCGACAGCACGGAACGCGCCGCCTTGGTATTGCTGGACGCCACATAGGCGCGGGCGAGAACCATCACGCCTTCGAATGTCTGCGGCTGGCTGCCATCGAACGCCCTGATGACGATGTCGGGGGCAGGGTTCTCTCGATAGAGCGCGCGCTCGCTGTTCTTGCGCAGGGCTACGGTCCCCGGCCAGTTGGGCAGCATCTTGGCCGCAGCAGTGATATCGTCGCTCGGAACCTTGTCGCCGCCATAAAGCGCGATCGCCCAGGCAAGGATATGCTGGTCGAGCGACTGCGCCGGAAGGGCATCGCGCACGCCACGAGCGCGGAGACTATCACCCCGCGCCAACGCATCCAGTCCGCTTTTCAGAGGGGCGACGTCGGGCAAGGGCGCCTGTCGCGTTCTGTCCTGCAGGTCTGGCAGCGCAATTGCCGCGCCTGGAATCGGAATGGCTGAGGTGACCCGTGCGTCCACGCTGCCGCTGATCGCCATGCCCGGCATCAGCGCGAGCGCGGCGCCAAGCAGCGCGAGAAGGTGAGGCCGACCGCCCGGCATGATCCCTAAATCTTTCCTTGTCCTGGCATTCCACAAGCTGGCGAAGATGCCTCGAAGCCTAAACTTAGGTCGTGAAGAGCCCGTAAACAAAGAGTTAGCGAGGCCGTTCGAATTGCGCTTGCTGGCACCATGGCAATGCTTGCCGCGCAACCATGTCGAGACTATGGTGCGCCGCTTCGCTTTCGGTTAGAAGGCGCGACCACAAACACCGACACAAAACACCAGAAGTGCCAAGGAGTTGGACGATATGCTGAGAGGCTCGCTTACTGCGCTCGTGACACCGTTCGAAAAGAGCGGGCGTTTCGACGAGAAAGCCTTTCGCGCATTCGTCGAATGGCAACTCGCGGAGGGCACGACGGGCCTGGTGCCGGTCGGCACCACCGGCGAGTCGCCGACACTGTCGCATGACGAGCACCGCCAGGTCGTCAAGGTATGCATCGAGGTGGCCAAGGGACGAGTTCCGGTCGTCGCCGGCGCTGGTTCCAACAACACCGAGGAAGCCGTCGGGCTCGTGCAGTATGCCGAGAAGGCCGGCGCCGATGCCGCCCTGGTCGTCACGCCTTATTATAACAGGCCGACGCAGCGCGGCCTGTATGAGCACTTCGCGGCGGTCGCCAGGGCGACCAAGCTGCCGATCATCATCTACAACATCCCGCCGCGCTCGGTCATCGACATGATGCCGGACACGATGGGCCGGCTCGTGCACGACTTCAAGAACATCGTCGGTGTCAAGGATGCCACCGGCAAGGTCGAACGGGTTTCCGAGCAGCGTGCCACGTGCGGCAAGGATTTCATCCAGCTTTCGGGCGAAGATGCTTCGGCGCTTGGATTCAACGCGCATGGCGGCGTCGGCTGTATTTCGGTGACGTCGAACGTCGCGCCGCGGCTGTGCGCCGAATTCCAGGAGGCAACGCTTGCCGGCGACAGCGCCAAGGCGCTGGATCTGCAGGATCGCCTGCTGCCGCTGCACAAGGCGATCTTCATCGAGCCTGGCGTTTCCGGCGCCAAATACGCGCTGTCGAAGCTAGGCAAGGTCGAAAACGTGCTGCGCTCGCCGTTGGTGACGATCGAACAGTCGACTGCCGACAAGATCGATGCGGCTATGAAGCACGCCGGCTTGATTAATTAGGGATGAGGCGCCACCTCTCCGCATCATGAATCAAGTCAGAAAAGCCGATCCCAACAACAAGACCGTTTCGGAAAACCGCAAGGCGCGGTTTTCCTATGAGGTGCTCGACACGGTCGAGGCCGGTCTGGTGCTGACCGGCACCGAGGTCAAGTCGCTGCGCCAGGGCCAGGCCAACATCCAGGACAGCTACGCCTCGGTCGAAGGCGGCGAGATCTGGCTGATCAATTCCTATCTGCCGGAATATCTGCAGGCCAACCGCTTCAACCACGAGCCCAGGCGGCGCCGCAAGCTGCTGCTCAACAAGCGCGAAATGGCGAAACTGTCGCAAAGCGTCGACCGCGAAGGCATGACGCTTGTGCCGCTGAAAATCTATTTCAACGACCAGGGCCGCGCCAAGCTGCTGCTCGCTGTCGGCCGCGGCAAGAAACTGCACGACAAGCGCGAGAGCGAGAAGCAGCGCGATTGGTCGCGCGAGAAGGGCCGGCTGTTAAAAGAGCGTGGGTAGGCTGGGGCCATTCGCTTGAAGAACCGAATTGTTCTCTTTGGTCTGGCCAGTCTGGTCTTGGTATGTTTCGTCGCAGCAGGCGGCTACATCTATTTCAAGGCATTCTCGCCGGACCGCGACAAATATCCGCTCAGGGGCATCGACGTTTCCCATCATCAGGGCCGGATCGACTGGCCGCGTGTCGCCGCCGACGATGTCGCCTTCGCAGTCATCAAGGCGACCGAAGGCGGCGATCATGTCGACGATGCCTTCGCGAAGAATCTGGAAGAGGCCCGCGCCGCCGGTCTCGCCGTCGGCGCCTATCACTTTTTCACCTTTTGCCGACCTGGCGCCGACCAGGCGAAGAATTTCATCTCGGTTGTGCCGCACGACCAGCCGCTGCTGCCGCCGGTCGTCGACATCGAATTCGGCGGCAACTGCCCGCAGCGGCCGACGCCCGAACAATTGAACGCCGAACTGGCCGCGTTCCTCGCTCCAGTCGAGGCGACGTTCGGCAAGCCTGCGATCGTCTATCTGACCGATGAGGCAGCGCAGACCTATGCAGGGCGCATTGCTGCCCGTCCGCTCTGGCTCCGCTCGTTGCTCCTGGAGCCGGACCGCGACGACTGGGTCTACTGGCAGTACCACAACAGGGGTCGCGTCGACGGCATCAATGGCGATGTCGATATGAATGTGCTGAAGGGTGGGCCGGCGGTGCTGGCTGCACTGTTTGCGCCATCAAGCTGATCCGCTGGCGCCCGACTCTATTTCTGCAGGAACGCCGCTATCTGGCTGAAAACGCTAACGAACATCGCTTCGGTCAGCACACCGGTGTTGGTGTTGTAGCGCGAGCAATGATAGCTCGAAAACAGCGTGATGCTGCCGGCCGGCAGCTGCCCGCCATGCTTGAACGGATAGGCGGCGACACGCCCGCCCAATGCCCGCACCGTCGACTGGTGCGCGATCGATCCCAGTGCCAGCACGGCGCGCAGGTTCGGGAACCTGGCGATCGTCGGCACCAGGAATGTCCGGCAGGTGGCAATCTCAGCGCCCACCGGCTTGTTCTCCGGCGGCACGCAGCGCACCGCGTTGGTGATCGCGGTGCCGACCAGCTCCAATCCGTCATCTGGCCGCGCCTTGAACTCTCCGCGCGCAAAACCGTGCGAAATCATCGTCGAGTAGAGCATGTCGCCGGCATAGTCGCCGGTGAACGGGCGGCCCGTTCGATTGGCACCGCGCAGGCCAGGCGCCAGCCCGACGATCAGCAACTGAACCGCCGCGTCACCCTCGGGTGGTAAAAAAGTCGGCACCGGCGCATTGAACCAGGACGGCTCGCGCTGCCGCCACTCGGCGATGAAGTCATGCAGCCTTGGGCAGAGCGGGCAATCGCGGCCGGGTTCGGAGGCGGAAAGCACGGTCAAGGCGACCGGCCTCAATAATCGTCCTCGTCGACTTCGGCCGGCTCGGGCCTGCGCACCGGGCGCTCGGACGGGTCACGGCCAACCTCGTTCTTCAGCGTCGTCAGGTCGATGAAATGGTCGGCCTGGCGGCGCAGATCGTCGGAGATCATCGGCGGCTGCGAGGCCATGGTCGAGACGATCGATACCTTGCGGCCACGCCGCTGCAATGCCTCGACCAATGTGCGGAAATCGCCGTCGCCGGAAAAGATGACGTAGTGGTCGACGACATCGGCGAGTTCCAGCGCATCGACGGTGAGCTCGATGTCCATATTGCCCTTGATCTTGCGGCGGCCGGTCGAGTCGGTGAATTCCTTGGCCGGCTTGGTGACCACCTTGAAGCCATTATAGTCGAGCCAGTCGATCAGCGGACGGATCGAGGAGTATTCCTGATCCTCGACCAGCGCCGTGTAATAATAGGCGCGCAGCAGATAGCCGCGCTTCTGGAAGCTCGACAGAAGCTTGCGGTAGTCGATGTCGAAGCCGAGCGCGCGCGACGTCGCGTAGAGATTGGCGCCGTCGATGAATAGGGCGATTTTTTCACGAGGGTCGAACATGGAAAATATTCCTTCTCGAAATAAACACCCGTCTAAACCAAATGCGATAGCGTTCGGTCAGGCTCATAATAAACCGGCTGACCTCTATGCCATCCGAGATAGCGCCAGTTTCGCGGCAATCCAAGGGCGCGTGCGGCACTGCAAGCAATTGTGATCGGGACACCGAACACATAGCACAGACTGGTTTTGCCAAATCGGGTGTTTGAACCAAGGTTTGGGCGCCATGCAACCCAGCCATTGCCATGATGCTTGTATTTTGGCGGCGTTCGGGTTATGGACCGAGCCTGTTTTCCATCAAATCCATCGCATGAAAGGGGCAATCCATGGCCCGCGTAACCGTTGAAGATTGCATCGACAAGGTCGACAACCGCTTCGAGCTGGTGCTCCTTGCCGGCCATCGTGCCCGGCAGATCAGCCAGGGCGCGCCGATCACAGTGCCGCGTGACAACGACAAGAATCCGGTTGTGGCGCTGCGCGAGATCGCCGATGAGACGCTGTCGCCCGACGACCTCAAGGAAGATCTGATCCATTCGCTGCAGAAGCATGTCGAGGTCGACGAGCCCGAGGCCGATGGCGAGGCGATTGCCGATCAGACCGGCACCGCCGTTGCCGCCACCGACGCCGACGACGCCGAGGAGAACATCACCTTCGACCGGATGACCGAGGAAGACCTCCTGGCCGGCATCGAGGGCCTGGTGCCGCCGGAAAAGAGCGACGACTACTAAGCCAGCGTTCTGGACCTGCCTGGAATACGTTTCCGGCACTTCCGTCCAGTCAGTTTCGTGGCTATCTATGGGATGCGCCGTACGCTAGTGCGGCGCATCAATCATTTCAGCACCGCGAGATTCCGCCCATGATGCGTCAGTATGAGCTTGTCGAGCGCGTCCAGCGCTACAAGCCTGACGTCAACGAGGCGTTGCTCAACAAGGCCTATGTCTATGCCATGCAGAAGCATGGCCACCAGAAGCGCGCTTCCGGCGATCCGTATTTCTCGCATCCGCTCGAAGTCGCCGCCATCCTCACCGAAATGCATATGGACGAGGCGACGATCGCGGTCGCCCTGCTGCACGACACCATCGAGGACACGACCGCCACGCGGGCCGAGATCGACGATCTGTTCGGCCCCGAAATGGGCAAGCTGGTCGAGGGCCTGACCAAGTTGAAGAAGCTCGATCTGGTCTCGAAGAAGGCCGAGCAGGCGGAAAACCTGAGAAAGCTTCTGCTGGCGATTTCGGAAGATGTCCGCGTGCTGCTGGTCAAGCTCGCCGATCGTTTGCACAATATGCGCACCCTCGACCACATGCCGGAGGCCAAGCGCCTGCGCATCGCCGAGGAGACGATGGATATCTACGCACCGCTGGCCGGGCGCATGGGCATGCAAGGCATGCGTGAAGAGCTGGAGGAGATCGCCTTCCGCTTCATTAATCCTGAAGCCTATCGCGCCGTCACCGCACGGCTTGCCGAAATCTTCGAACGCAACAAGGGCGTGCTGACGGACATCGAAAAGGCACTGTCCACGTTGTTCGAGAAGCATGCGATCAACGCCAGCGTAAAGAGCCGGCAGAAGAAGCCGTGGTCGGTGTTCCGCAAGATGGAGGCCAAGGCGCTGTCCTTCGAGCAGCTCTCTGACATCTTCGGCTTTCGCGTCGTCGTCGACACGGTCGAGGACTGCTACCGGGCGCTTGGCGCCATCCACACCGCGTGGTCGATGGTGCCGGGTCGCTTCAAGGACTACATCTCGACGCCGAAACAGAACGACTACCGCTCGATCCACACCACCATTGTCGGCCCGTCGCGCCAGCGTGTCGAGCTGCAGATCCGTACCCGAGAGATGAACAAGATCGCCGAATACGGCGTCGCCGCCCATTCGATCTACAAGGATACCGGCGGCAAGACGAATGGCGCCGCCCACGCGATTTCAAAGGAAACCAACGCCTACGCCTGGCTGCGCCGCACCATCGAGCAGCTTGCCGAAGGCGACAACCCTGAGGATTTCCTCGAAAATACCAAGCTGGAACTGTTCCAGGACCAGGTGTTCTGCTTCACCCCGAAAGGCATGTTGATTGCGCTGCCGCGCGGCGCGACACCGATCGACTTCGCCTATGCGGTGCACACCGATGTCGGCGACACCTGCGTCGGTGCCAAGGTCAACGGCCGCATCATGCCGCTGATGACGGAACTGAAGAACGGCGACGAGGTCGAGATCATCCGCTCCAAGGCGCAGGTGCCGCCGGCGGCGTGGGAATCGGTCGTCGTCACCGGCAAGGCGCGCTCGGCCATCCGCCGTGCCACCAAGAACGCCATCCGCAAGCAATATTCGGGTCTTGGCATCCGCATCCTGGAACGCGCCTTCGAGCGTGCCGGCAAGACCTTCACCAAGGAGAGCCTGAAGCAGGTGCTGCACAGGTTGGCGCGCAAGGACATCGAGGATGTGCTGGCCTCTGTCGGGCGTGGCGAGCTCGCCTCCACTGATGTCATGAAGGCGGTATTCCCCGACTACAAGGATGAGCGCGTCACCACGGCCGTCCCCAAGCCGCGAGAGGAGGGCTGGTCGAAGATCCGCAATGCCGCCGGCATGCTGTTCCAGATTCCGGGTCGTGCCGCGCGCAAGGACAAGGACCAGCCGCGCGATGGAGCCGTGCCGATCCGCGGCGTGCGCGGCGATCTGCCGGTGCGCTTCGCGCCGGAAGGGGCAGTCCCTGGCGATCGCATCGTCGGCATCGTCCAGCCGGGCACCGGCATCACTATCTATCCGATCCAGTCGCCAGCGCTGCAGGCGTTCGATGACCAGCCCGAGCGCTGGATCGACGTGCGCTGGGACATCGATGAGCGCACCAAGGAACGCTTTCCGGCGCGCGTATCGGTCACCGCCATCAACGCGCCGGGGTCACTCGCCGATATAGCGCAGGTGGTTGCCTCGAACGACGCCAACATCCATACGCTGTCGATGGTGCGCACTGCGCCCGACTTCACCGAAATGCTGATCGATCTCGAAGTCTGGGATCTCAAGCACCTCAACCGGCTGCTATCGCAGCTCAAGGACAATTCGAGCGTCAGCGACGCAAGACGCGTCAATGGCTAGACCATGCTCCGGTTTCGGACAACATCATGGTCAATCAAAAAGAGGCAGACATGAACACCGATGAAGTGCTGGGCATTTTCCGCGAGGCGGGTGCTGTTCTGGAAGGGCATTTCATTTTGACCTCGGGCCTGCGCAGTCCGGTCTTCCTGCAGAAGGCGCGCGTGTTCATGCATGCCGACAAGACCGAGCTTCTGTGCAAGGCGCTGGCGGAGAAGATCCGCGCAGGCGTGCCCGGCAAGATCGACTATGTCGTCGGCCCGGCGATCGGCGGGCTGATCCCGGCCTATGAGACCTCACGTCATCTCGGCGTGCCGGCGATCTGGGTCGAGCGGGAGGGGGGCGAGTTCCGCTTGCGCCGCTTCGAGATCGCCAGGGGGTCGCGTGTCGTCATCGTCGAGGACATCGTCACCACCGGCCTGTCGATCCGAGAGACCATCGAGTGCCTGCGCGAGCTTGGCGCCGAGGTGGTTGCCGCGGCCTGCATCATCGACCGTTCGGCCGGCAAGACTGATGTCGGCGTGCCGCTCATCGCGCTTGCCGAGTATGAGGTCCCGGCCTATCCGGCCGACCGGCTGCCGCCGGAGCTTGCCGCCATCCCGGCGATCAAGCCCGGCAGCCGCAACATCTGACGGGGCATGCCGACATGCGTGAAGACGAATTGGAAATGATCGCCGGCATCGATCATTTCGTGCTGACGGTCGCTTCGCTGGAAGTGACCTGTGAGTTTTACCAGCGCGTGCTGGGTTTTGAGCGCATCGACGCGGCGGATCGACCGACGGCGCTGGCTTTCGGTAGCCATAAGATCAATGTGCATGAGGTCGGCCGGACTTTCGAGCCAAAGGCGAAGTCGCCGACATCAGGATCAGGTGATTTCTGCCTGATCACCGAGCGGCCACTGGATGAGGTCCGTGCGCGGCTCGCGGCCAATGGTGTGGTGGTGGAACTCGGCCCGGTTGAACGTGTCGGGGCCCGAGGTCCAATGATGTCGGTCTATTTCCGCGACCCGGACGGCAATCTGGTCGAGGTCAGCGAATACCTGCCGTAGCCGCTGGCGGCGCTGTGCCTTTCGGCGATGCGACTGCCGTTCCTTAAATTTGCCGCGATTGTCCAATGTTCGAAGCAAGACCTGCCGCCCCGAAGGGCGGCGACAAGCGCGGCGCACAAAAGGTGTTTGGTTGTTCTTGCGCCAGCGCGTTGTTATATAAGCTGGCGATTGCCATAGGGTGATCGTCAAGCGCAAGATGTGGCTGCCACGCCCGGCTGAAGGTGCCGTTGCGGGCGCTGTGGAACGGGAACAGAGTGCTATTTCGACGCCGCAAGCCTGATGGCCTTTATGAGCGGGTGCGTACCTATCTTTGGCCGCGCCGCTCGTTTTCGCGCTCGCTTCAGTATTTTTCCAAGCGCATCCTGCGGCTGAAGGCCACACCGCATGCGGTGGCGGCCGGCGTTGCGGCCGGTGTCTTCGCTTCATTCTTCCCCGTCGGTTTCCATTTCATCATCGCTGCCATCCTGTGCTGGGTGATAGCCGGCAATCTGGTGGCGGCGGCGCTTGGCGCGGTTTTTTTCGGCAACCCGCTGACCTTCCCGTTGCTATGGGGCGCGTCGTGGGAAACGGGCAAGCTCATCCTGCATGACCGGTTGCCGACACATGGGCCGCCGGCGCATCTGGGCGAGATGTTGCACAACCTCTCCTTCGCGCAATTGTGGAAACCGGTCCTTGAACCGATGCTGATCGGTGCGGTTCCGCTCGGCTTGATCTTCGGGCTGCTGTTCTACGCCATCACGCGCTGGGGCATGAACGCTTTCCGCGAACAGCGGCGCAAACGCCTGGCCGAGCGCGCAAGCCGGCATGCGCAATCGTCCCATCCCGGCGCAAGCATCGGTTCCACTGCGCGATGATCATCGGCATCGGCAGCGACCTGATCGACATCAGACGCATCGAGAAATCGCTGGAGCGTCACGGCCAGCGCTTCGTCCAGAGAATCTACACCGACATCGAACAGGCGCGTTCGGACAATCGACGCGCCCGCGCGGCCTCCTATGCCAAGCGTTTCGCCGCCAAGGAGGCCTGCGCCAAGGCGCTGGGCACCGGACTGGCGCAGGGCGTGTTCTGGCGCGACATGGGTGTCGTCAACCTGCCCAGTGGCGCGCCGACCATGGCGTTGACGGGAGGAGCGCAGGCCAGGCTGGCCAAAATCCTGCCAAAGGGCTATCGGGCGGCAATCCACCTCACCATCACGGATGATTTCCCGCTCGCTCAAGCCTTTGTGATCATCGAGGCGCTGCCCGTCGAAGAAGCGCCACATTGATTGCCTCTGACGACCGGCATTGACGTTGCCCAGCGCGCGCCGAGACTCTATACCATCCAACGCACAATCGAGGACGACATGAGCGTGGCTGAAAAATCCGAGAAGAAATCCGGCGGGCTTGGCGAGACCGTCAGCGTCATCGTCCAGGCGCTTTTGCTCGCCCTGGTCATCCGCACGCTGCTGTTCCAGCCTTTTTCGATCCCGTCGGGATCGATGCGGCCGACGCTTTTGGAAGGCGACTATCTGTTCGTCACCAAATGGTCCTATGGCTATTCGCGCTATTCGCTGCCTTTCGGACCCGATATTTTTTCGGGCCGCATCTGGGGCTCCGAGCCGAAGCGCGGCGACGTGGCGGTTTTCAAATTCCCGCCTGATCCGTCCGTCGACTACATCAAGCGCGTTGTCGGCCTGCCGGGTGACAAGATCCAGGTCAAGGACGGCCAGCTTTTCATCAACGGTGTCGGCGTGCCGCGCGTGAAAACAGGCCAAATCGACAATCCCGACATCACCGAGGAATCGCGCCCGATCGATGTCTATCGCGAAACCCTGCCCAACGGCGTCAGCTACGACACGCTTGACCTGAATTCGAACTCGATCGGCGACAACACCCGCGAATTCGACGTGCCGCCCGGCCACTATTTCATGATGGGCGACAACCGGGACAATTCCGCCGACAGCCGTTTCACCGTCGGCTACGTTCCCGCGGAAAATCTGGTTGGCCGCGCCAATCTTGTCTTCTTCTCGATCGCCGGCAAGGCGAGCCCTCTCGAAATCTGGAAATGGCCGTCGCTGATGCGCGCTTCGCGCCTGTTCCACTTCGTCAATTGATGGCTTTGAAGCGCCCGACAGGCGAAACACTGGCCGGTTTGGTGAAGGCCAAGACCGGTTACGTCTTCAAGGATATCCGTTTGCTTGAGACCGCCTTGACGCATTCCAGTGCGGTCAAGGCGGCCACCAACAACCAGCGTCTTGAATTTCTTGGCGACCGCGTGCTCGGGCTTGTCGTCGCCGATATGCTTTTCGAAAAATTTCCCGATGCGCCGGAAGGTGAAATCGCGCCGCGCTTCAATGCGCTGGTCGATGCGCGGACCTGCTCCGAAATCGGCATCGAAATGCAGCTGGAGGATCTGGTCCGCGCCGATTCTGCCTTGAAGATGCGGTCGCGCGGCTCGGGCGGAAACTATCTGGCGGATGCGGTCGAAGCGCTGATTGCGGCGGTTTACGTCGACGGTGGCATCGAGGCCGCGCGGCGGTTCGTCCTGCGCTATTGGGAACCGCGCTCGCATACGGTGATCGCAAAGCCGCTCAATCCGAAATCCGATCTGCAGGAATGGATTGCCAAGACCAGCGATATCAGACCCGAGTATGTGATCGACAAGCGCGAGGGACCCGACCATCAGCCGGTCTTCACTGTATCCTTGCAGGTCCGCGGCTTTGCGCCGATAAGCGGCACCGGCGGCTCGCGCAGGGCGGCCGAAGAAGCGGCGGCTTCGGCATTTCTTGTGCGCGAAGGCGTTTGGGCCGCCGCATCGGCCCAAAAATCGGGGGGCTCGCGGCCCTCCAGTGAAGGGAGCGCGGCATGACCGCTACCGAAGAGCCGGCGACCACAGCCGCCGCCACGCATTCCGGCTTTGTCGCGCTGATCGGCGCGCCCAATGCGGGCAAGTCGACCTTGGTCAACCAATTGGTCGGCGCCAAGGTGTCGATTGTCACCCACAAGGTGCAGACGACCCGCGCCATCGTGCGCGGCATCGCCACGCATGACAATGCGCAAATCGTTTTCGTCGATACGCCCGGCATCTTCAAGCCGAAGCGGAGGCTCGACACGGCGATGGTGACCACCGCCTGGGGTGGGGCCAAGGACGCCGATATCGTACTGCTTCTGATCGACGCCGAGCGCGGCATCAGGGGCGACGCCGACGCCATCCTCGAACGGCTGAAGGATGTGCGCCAGCCGATGGTGCTGATCCTCAACAAGGTCGACCGCGTCAAGCACGAAGCGCTGCTGGCTCTGTCGGCGGCAGCGAACGAAAGGGTGCCGTTCAAGCGCACCTTCATGGTGTCGGCGCTGACCGGTTCCGGCTGCAAGGACGTGCTCGATTATCTGGCCGAGTCTCTGCCGGTCGGTCCCCGGTACTATCCGGAAGACCAGATCTCGGACCTGCCGATGCGCCAGCTCGCGGCCGAGATCACGCGCGAGAAGCTTTATCTCAGGCTGCATCAGGAATTGCCCTATTCCTCGCATATCGAGACCGAGAAATGGGAAGAGAAGCCGGACGGCTCGGTGCGCATCGACCAGACCATCTATGTCGAGCGCGACAGCCAGAAGAAGATCGTTCTCGGCCACAAGGGCGAGACCATCCGCGCCATCGGCCAGGCGGCGCGCATGGAGATAGCAGGCATCCTCGAACAGAAGGTGCACCTGTTCCTGTTCGTCAAGGTGCGCGAGAACTGGGGCGACGACCCCGAGCGCTACCGCGAAATGGGGCTCGAGTTTCCGCGCTAGGCTCGATGGTCAGCAAGCCGAACATCGACATAACGCTTGTCAGCCGATTGATCGCCACGCAATTTCCCAAGTGGAAGGATCTTCCGGTCAGGCCGGTTGCATCAGGCGGATGGGACAACAGGACCTTTCATCTGGGCGGCGAGATGACCGTGCGACTGCCAAGCGCCGCGGCCTATTCCCTGCAGGTGGAAAAGGAGCATCGCTGGCTGCCGAGGCTCGCACCTCTGCTGCCGCTGCCGATCCCGGTGCCGCTGGCGATGGGAGTTCCGGCCGAAAGCTATCCCTGGCACTGGTCCGTCTACCGCTGGATCGAAGGCGAGACGGCAGAGCGCGAGCGGATTGCCACCCTGCCGCAATTTGCGACCGACCTGGCCGCGTTCCTGGTCGCCCTTCAGCGTATCGATGCCACCGGTGGACCGGCGCCGGGACAGCACAATTTCTTTCGCGGCGGAGCACTCAGCGTCTACGATGGCGAGGCCCGGCAAGCGATTGCCGCCCTCGACGGCAAGATCGACACGGCCGCAGCCAGTGCGGTGTGGGAGGCAGCACTTGCCGCACAATGGCACGGTGCGCCGGTCTGGTTCCACGGTGACGTCAGCTGGGGAAACCTGTTGGTCAGGCAAGGCCGATTGAGCGCGGTGATCGACTTCGGAACCTCCGGCGTCGGCGATCCCGCCTGCGATCTGGCGATTGCGTGGACGCTGTTTGAAGGCAAAAACCGGGAGGCGTTTCGTGCCGGGCTTCCGGCCGACGAGGCGATGTGGGCGCGCGGTCGTGGCTGGACGCTTTGGAAGGCGCTGATCACGGTCGCTGGACAGATCGACGCCAACCCTGTTGAGGTTGAGAAATCCTGTCACGTAATCGATGAAGTCCTTGCCGACCGCGCGCGCGAGCGTGAAGCGCCGAACGATAAGCCACTCTAGCCAACCAAAACCCAGTCCCGTCGCCAAACATCCGCCGTCGCATGGCGCGACCAGGGACATTCCGACCGACGCCATGCTTCCCGGGAGTGCCGATCCGCCTGATCGAGGCGGACGACCACGTCGCCCGTGTCGCCAAGGTCGACTGAGAGGCGTCACGGAGGAATCGTTTTGAACGTTTGGCTGCTGTCACAATCGGGGACACCACAGCGCTCCAGGGTTTCGATCGTCTTGGAAGAAGCAGACAGGCTTGGAAGCGTCATCCCGCTTTTCGCCTCGGCATCAGAGTGGGATTGGCGAATGGGCGTCACCTGGCGATAGAGGGGTCGGCAAGATTCAGGTCGATGTCGGCGAAAACCAGGTAGATATTCCACATTGTGCGGTCTTTTAGAAATATAAAACGTCGTAGTTATATTTAGTCGCGAAAGTATCCGTATATATATTCAATGTGTGACGTTGTGCCACTTGTGCCATTCGCCATCGCGGCAAGTGTTATTTGTGCAACACAGCATTAATCTGTTCGCGGAATTGGCATTATTTCGGAAATCGTCATTGAAGGCAGATGATCGATGGGTATGTTCGCCGCTGAAAAGGGCGAGCGGTGTGAGCCTTTTTCGTTGTGGGGGTGAGGCGGGAAAACATTGCCGCCAGCCACAAATCCGAAGCCATTTAAAACTATGACTGGAGAGGTCAGAAAATGAACATCAAGAGCCTCCTTCTCGGCTCAGCCGCGGCCCTGATCGCGGTCAGCGGCGCACGCGCCGCCGACGCTGTCGTCGTCGCCGAACCGGAACCGGCCGAATACGTCAAGATTTGCGACGTCTACGGCGCCGGCTACTTCTATATTCCGGGCACCGAGACCTGCCTGCGCATCGGCGGCTACCTCCGCTACGACATGGGCGTCGGCGATTCCGGCTCGCTCGATGGCGCCAACAACGTTCCCGATCACATGGACGGCGGAACGAACGACACCTGGTATAAGAACATGCGTTTCACGCTGAGGACTTATACCGGCCAGGAAACCGAGCTCGGCACGCTGAAAACCTTCACCGAAACTCGCTTCCAGTTCGGCAACTCCTCCGGCGACTATACCGACCAGACCCCGGCCAACAACGGCTGGCAGGCCGGCAACAAGACCACCACCCTCAATTTCGCCTGGATCCAGCTCGGTGGCCTGCGCGTCGGTAAGGATGAAACGGTATACGACCAGTTCATCGGTTATGCCGGCAATGTCATCCAGGACACGCTCATCCCGTATGGTGTCAAGGATACCAATCTCATCAGCTATTACTTCGACGCTGGCAGCGGCTTCACGGGCGTGGTCTCGCTTGAGGAAGGCACCGCCGTCAACACCATCGACAGCTATGTTCCGCATGTCGTCGGCGGCTTGAAGTACAAGGGCGACTGGGGTGCGATCACTGGCGTCGTGGCCTATGACAGCAACTATGAGGAAGTGGCCGGCAAGGTCCGTTTGGACGTCAACGTCAGCAAGGAACTGACGCTGTTCGTCATGGGCGGCTACGGCACCAACGACAACATCAACGACTTCGGCACAGGCCGTACCCAATACAAGCCGTGGGGCGGTAACTGGGCAGTCTGGGGTGGCGGCACCTACAAGTTCAACGAGAAGACCTCGTTCAACGCCCAGATTTCCTATGACGACTGGAAGAACCTCGGCGTCGCTGCCAACGTTGCCTATACCATTGTGCCCGGCTTTACGGTCACGACTGAAGTCGATTACCTCAATGCAGGAAAATTCGACGACTTCGACTTCAACAACTGGACCAAGGCCGACAAGAAGAGCAGCGTCGGCGGCATCGTCCGCTTCCAGCGCAATTTCTAGCAGATCGACTGACCTCACCAGCCCGCCCGCAGCACATCGCTGCGGGCGGTTTTTTATGCATTGGTGTGAGAGTTACCCAGGAGCCAAGCCCATACCTTGATTTCGCCACCCGATCGGTGAAAAGCTCCTGAAATGGAATGGCGCGACGAGGGAATCATTCTCGGCACCCGCAAGCATGGCGAAACCAGCGCCATTCTCGAGGTGCTGACGCGAGCGCATGGCCGTCATCTCGGCCTTGTTCGCGGCGGCCGTTCGCGCAAACAGCAGCCCGTCCTCCAGCCCGGCAATCGCGTCGACCTGTTGTGGCGTGCGCGCCTTGATGAACATCTCGGCACGTTCCAGGCCGAAGCGATCGAGATGAATGCTGCCCGGTTGATGGACAGCGCCGTCGCCGTCTACGGCTTGCAGACCATGGCCGCGCATCTGCGCCTGCTGCCCGAGCGCGACGCGCATGAAGGTCTCTACGAAACGCTTGCCGTGATGATCGTCCATCTCGACGACGCCGACGTTGCCGGAGAACTGGTGGCGCGCTTCGAGCTTCTGGTGCTGGACGAACTCGGCTTCGGCCTCGATCTCAGCCAATGCGCCGCCACCGGCACGCGACAGGACCTGGCCTATGTTTCGCCGAAGTCGGGACGCGCGGTATCGCGCGAAGCCGGTTTGCCATGGCGCGACAGGATGCTGGCTCTGCCGGCCTTCCTGCAGCGCGGCTCCGGCCTGCGCGCGGATGCGGCTGATGTCGACGACGCCTTCCGGCTCACCGGCTTCTTCTTCAACCGCCACGTCTATGAGCCGCGCGGCATCGAGCCGCCGGACGCTCGTACCGGCTTCCTCGCCGCCTTGCGCAAACATCACGCACGCGGCAAGGCCATAGCTGGCGAGGACGCAGCCAGAGAAATCCTCACATGAGCGAAGTCGAACTTTATCCTGGCCGGGTCTCACCGCTCGGCCTCGGCACCATTCCGCACGCCGACATCCTGAAATACACCGGTTTGGAATTGCTGCAGCGCATCGTCGACGGCAAGTATCCGGCGCCGCCGATTTCCTTCCAGCTGAATTTCACTCTCACCGAAGTCTCGGAAGGGCGCGCTGTCTTTCGTGGCATGCCGAGCGAGCGCCATCTCAACCCGCTGGGCAGCGTGCATGGCGGCTGGGCGGCGACGCTGCTCGATTCGGCACTGGCCTGTGCCGTGCAGACGCTGCTCGAAAAGGGCGAGGCCTATACGACGGCGGAGTTCAAGGTGAATTTGACGCGTCCCATCACGCCGAAGACCGGCGAAGTGGTCTGCGAGGGCAGGGTTGTTCACAAGGGCCGCACGTTGGCGGTGTCGGAAGCGACGCTGAAGGATGGCGGCGGCAAGCTGCTGGCTTTCGGCACCGAAACATGCTCGATCTTTCCGGCCGCCAATCTGGCGGCGCGCTGAGTTTTCTGGCCGTTTGGCCGCCGCATTTGCATGTCAGTGAGACGAAACGTCAGTGAAAACTGGCCTGGTTTGGGGGAACCGCCATGTTTGAGAGCCTGATCGGCCTTGTCGCCATCATCGCCTTGTTCGTCATCATTTCGCGCCAGCAGAGCCGCATCGGCCTTGTCGAGCGCGAGCTTGGCGCGCTGCGCAGCCTTGTGCTCTCGGGAGCCGTGCCGCCTGCGGCCAAGCCGTCCGAACAGACGGTGGCCGACAACGTGCCCGCCGATGTGATTCCAGCCGTTGCGGCAGCGGCCGACATTCCCTCTCCAGCGACAAGCGAGCCGGTCGCCGCACCGGCGCCACCCACGGAAACGGAAGACTCGACCGGCGAGATCGTGTCCGGGCCGTGGACCGCTCCAGAACCGGCGCCGAAGGCGGTGGAACCCGCGGAGCTTCCCGGAGCGACGAAAGCCGCCCGCCAATCCGATGTCGAAACCGCGCTCGGCACCCGCTGGGCGGTCTGGGTCGGCGGCATCGCCCTGGCGCTGGGCGGTCTGTTCCTGATCCGCTACACCATCGAAGCCGGCATTTTCGGCCCCGGCGTACGGCTGACCATGGCCGGCGCGCTCGGCCTTGTGCTGGTCGTGGGCGGCGAGTTCGTCCGCCGCACCGGCTTCAAGATGCCCGTACAAGGCGCCGCGGGCGCCTATATTCCGGCGATCTTGACAGCGGCCGGTGCCTTCATCCTGTTCGGCACCGTCTACGCCGCGCATGGCATTTACGGTTTCATCGGGCCGGCGCTCGCCTTCACGCTGCTTGGGGCCATCGGTGTGGCAACCATTGCCGCTGCGCTCGTCCACGGCCAGGCGCTGGCCGGCGTCGGCCTTGTCGGCGCCATGGTGACGCCGGTGCTCGTCGCCTCGCAGGCACCCAATCCCTGGGCGCTGTTCGGCTATCTCGCCATCGTGCTTGCCGCCACCGGCGTCATCGCCCGCATGCGCGACTGGAAGTTGCTGATGGCGGCTGCCTTTTTCGGCACCGGTGTCTGGACCATTCTCTATATGACCGATGCGCCGGGGGCGAACCTCTCTGCGATCCTGCTCATCGACGCCGTCACGCTGGCCGTGCTCGCCCTTGTCTGGCTCGCTCGCCGTGGCGACGAAACCACGCCAGACAGGGCTTTCGACTGGCCGTCCATCGTGCCTGGCCTGTTCGTCGCATTCTCGGCACTGGGCCTGTCGGTAGACCCGGCCTTTGCTGCCGCCGGCTATGCCTTGCCGGGCGCGGTGGTGATCGCCGCGATGGTGGCGGTCACGCTTTATCGTCCGCTGGCGCTGCCGCTCCTCTATGCCGCGGGACTGGTCACGGTGCTGATCTATCTCGGCATTATCCCGCCAACCTCGATCGCTTCCGATTTTTCGGGCGGCGCCCTGGGCGTCGACGGACTGCCGGTGGCCACGTCCAACGCGCTGACCTTGCGCATCGGCATCGCACTCGGCCTGGTCTTCATCGGCGCCGGCTTCTGGGCCGCGCGCCGGTTCGCCGCTGGGACACAGATACGTGCGGCCTCATGGGCGGCGTGGGGCGTCATCGTCCCGCTGGTCGTCCTGCTGGCGCTCTGGTTCACTTTCGGCAATCTCGACCGTGACCCTGTCTACGCCGCCGCAGCGGCACTGTTGGTCGTCATTTTCGCCGCCGGCGGCGAGTGGATCGCGCGGGCCGAGGAGCCGCCGCTCAAGGGCGGTGTCGCGGTCTCGTTTGCCCTGGGCGGCGCGGCCATCGCCGGGCTCCTGCTCATGCATATGGCTTTCGATTCCGGCTGGACCACCATCCTGCTCGGTGCGGCGGCCATCGTGCCGGCGCTGGCCACGCGCTGGCGCTCCTATCCGGTGCTCGGCTGGATTTCGGTCGGCGCGGTGATCGCGGTGCTTGGCCGTGTCGCCTTCGACCCGACCATTGTCGGCGCCGGCTTCCTGTCGACGACGCCGGTGTTCAACTGGCTGCTGCCGGGCTACGGCGTGCCCGCACTGGCCTTCGGCTTCGCCGCGTGGCAGCTAGCGCGCACCACCAACGGCCGACCGCGCCTTGCCATGGAAGCGGCGGCGGCGCTGTTTGCGCTGCTCACGCTCGCCATGCTGGTGCGCCACGCCATGCATGGCGGCGTCATCGACACGGGTGCCATGACGCTCGCCGAACAGTCGATCTACACCCTGATCGCCATCGGCGCCGGCGCCATCCTGGTCGCCATCGACATGCGCTCGCCAAGCTCGGTGCTGCGCTATGGTTCGATGGCCGCCGGTGTGGCCTCGGTCGCTTTCATCGTTGTCAGGCATTTCGTGGTGCTGAATCCTTTGCTTACCGACGAATCGACCGGCCGTATCCCGGTGTTCAACCTGTTGTTCCTCGCCTATCTCCTGCCGGCGGTCGCCGCCGGGGGACTGGCGCTCTACGCCAGGGACAAGCGGCCAAAATGGTATGCGCAGATGCTGGCCGTGGTGTCTGCCGCGCTTGCCTTCGCCTATGCCACGCTGTCGGTGAGGCGCCTGTTCAAGGGCGAATTCATCGGCCTGTGGAGCGGCCTCGGCCAGTTGGAAACCTACACCTATTCGGCGCTCTGGCTGGTGATTGGCGTTGCGCTGCTCTCAGCTGGCGTCTGGCTGAAATCGCAGGTGCTGCGCATCGCTTCGGCCGCGCTGATCGCGATCGCCGTGCTGAAGGTCTTCATATTCGACATGTCGGAGTTGGAAGGCGTACTCCGGGCGCTATCCTTCATCGGCCTCGGCGCGGTTCTGATCGGTATCGGCCTGTTCTATCAGCGGCTTTTGACACGGGCGGCGAGGGAAAACGGATAAAGGCAAGCAAGAACAATAAGATTTCACCCCGACCGGGAATAAATCGGCACTCGCCAGCGTTATCTCATTGCTTGGGTGACCGGGGCGGGAGACCGCTTCGCGCTGGCCGCTTGCGCCGCGCCCGGAAGGCGCGTTCAATCCAGATCAACAAGGGCGACCTCGAAACCAGCGGTCATGGACGAAAAGAAGGCAGCAATCCTTGGCGAAATACCGCGCCTGCGCCGTTACGCACGCTCGCTTTTGCGCGACCGCGACGCTGCCGACGACCTTGTCCAGGATTGCCTCGAGCGGGCGCTTGTGCGGCTCGACAACTGGCAGACAGGAGAAAGCCCCCGGAGGTGGCTGTTTACGATCATGCATCATTTGTTCATCGACCAGATGCGCAAGGTGAACCGCCGCGGCGAGGCGGCGATGTTGCCGCTGGAGGCGGGCGAGGCCGTTGCCCAGCCGGCAGAGCAGGTGGAGAGTATCGCCTCGCGCGAGATCATCGACGCGTTGCAGGCGATCAGCCCCGATCGACGCGCAGCTCTTGTCATGGTTGCCATCGAAGGTTTTTCCTATGCCGAAGCCGCCAACATTCTGGGCGTCCCCGCTGGCACGCTGATGTCGCGCATTGCGCGCGGGCGTGAGGAATTGCGTGGTTTGCTGGACGATACGGCGCGTCGCCGCGCGATAAGGATCGTCGAGAAATGATCCGCCGCGACTTTTCCGAACGGGACATCCACATGGCGCTCGATGGCGAGCTGCCTGCAGACGAGCGCGCCGCTTACGACGCCTGGCTCGACGCCAATCCCGAGATGAAAGCCAGGAGCGCCCGTTTCACCGCCGACCGGGCGGCGCTGCGTGCCGCCTTCGCCGGGGTGCTGGACGAAGCCGTGCCTGCGCGGTTGCGCAAGGTCGTGCTTGGCGAGGCGCCGGTCAAGGCAGCTGTGCCACGCTCGCGCTGGTGGCTTGCCGCTGCCGTGTTGCTGGTCGCCGCCGGCGGGCTTGGTGGCTACCTTGCCGGCGTCGACGGCATCGGCCAGGAGGACCCGGCGGAAGATCGGCTGGCCGAGCAGGCAATCGCGGCCCATGTCATCTATGCCGCCGAAAAGCGGCATGCCGTCGAGGTTCCGGCCAGCGACAAGGACCATCTGCAGACCTGGCTGTCCAACCGGGTAGGGTTGAAGCTGGTGGCACCCGACTTGACCGCGAACGGTTTCCAGTTGGTCGGCGGCCGGTTGCTTCCGGCAGGCGAGAGCAAGGCCGCCATGCTGCTTTACGAGGACGGCAATGGGCAGCGTATATCGCTGTTCGTCACCACGGCATCGACGGAGAATGCCAAGGGCACCTACGCCGCCACGCAAGACGGACCCGAGGCCGTCTACTGGCTGGACAAGGGCTATGGCTGCGCCGTCGTCGGCTCCTTGCCGCGCGAGCGGCTGAACGAGGTCGCCAGGAACGCCTACACGCAACTTGTAAACGGGCTGGCAAGCTGAACGGCACCGCTTTTGCCGGTGCCGTCGATCCGCGAATGCCGATCTGGCCGAAGGACCTTTTGCGCCCGTCGGATCGGCGTCGGATTTGTCACAATTCGGCCCTAATCGAGGTGCGATAGCGCTTGATGAATGCCGTCGCATCGCCCCGAAAATCGGAAACGGTTTTTGGAAAAACGAGGCGAAGATTCAAGGTGGTGGAGCGGACTTCGTGCGCCCAGGTGGACGCCGGTTTTCCCAACGCCCTGGTTGGCGTCAAGGACGTGTTCGAGTAGGGCCATTTCCACCACCAATCGAGGTTTTCTGAAGCCGCATGCCTGCCGAGATCCGCACGGCCCGCGCGTCTGACGTCGATGATCTCGCCGCCATCGAGAAAGCTGTTTTCTCAAGCGACCGTATTTCCCGCCGCTCCTTCCGACTGTTCATCGAGCGTGAAACCGCCGAGACGCTGGTCGCCGAAGTCGACGGCCGCGTGGCCGGTTATGCGATCGTGCTGTTTCGCAAAGGCAGCGGCGTGGCGCGCCTCTACTCGATTGCGACCAGTCCGTTTTTCGGCGGGCTGGGTGTCGGCCGCATCCTGCTCGGATCCGCCGAAGATGCCGCCTTCGAGCACGACCGCATGATGCTGCGTCTCGAAGTTCGCGAAGACAACAGCCGCGCGATCCGCATCTACGAACGGGCCGGTTATCGCAAGATCGGGCGTGAGCCCGGCTACTATGAGGATGGCGAAACGGCACTTCGCTACGAAAAAACCTTGCGTGGCGACATTCCGATCGCCACCAAGGTGCCGTTCTACCCGCAGACCTGTGAATTCACCTGCGGTCCGTGCTGCCTGATGATGGCGATGGCCAATTTCGATCGCGGCTTCGTGCCGGATCCGGTCATGGAAATCCGCCTGTGGCGTGAAGCGACGACCGTCTTCATGATGTCGGGTCCCGGGGGTTGCGAGCCGTTCGGCCTCGCTGTCTCGGGCTATGAGAGCGGGCTCGCGGTGGAGATCTACGTCTCCTTCTATGGCGCGCTGTTCCTGCAATCGGTGCGCAGCGAGGACAAGCGCAGGGTAATGGAACTGGCCCAGGTCGACTTTCGCCGACGCGCGGAACTTTACGGCATCCCGGTGAATTACCGTGCATTCACAATCGACGATATCCGCGCTGCGATCGCTGGGGGAAAGCTGGTGCTGGTGCTGATCAGCGGCTTCCTGATGTTCGGCAAGAAGGTGCCGCACTGGGTGCTGGCGATCGGCGATGACGGCGACCATATCCTGATCCACGACCCTTGGGTCGAGGATGAAAGGCAGGAGACCATCCTTGATGCAGCCAACATTCCCGTGCCTTACGGCATCTTCATGAACATGGCGCAGTTCGGTCGCGATGGACTGCGGGCCGCCATCACTCTGGGAAAGCGTGACAGACAATGACCTGGGTCATCCTTACCGGCAGGCAGAGCGATCTCGACCAGGTGGCGACACCGCACAAGATCATCACCAATCGCGACTATCTCGCGCATCCGTCATTGTTTCGCGGCCAGCGGCCGAAGGTCATCAACCTGTCGAACAATTACGCCTACCAGAGCCGCGGCTACTATGCCTCGCTGCTGGCAAGCTCGCGCGGCCACAAGGTGATCCCGACCGTCGAGACGATGATCGACCTGTCGGAACGCAAGCTCTATGAGCACGCGCTGCCGGAACTGGAACTGGCGCTCAACAAATGCCGCAAGGATCTTGGTGGCGCCTTTCCGCAAAAGGTCTGCATCTTCTTCGGCATCGGGCCGTCAAAAATCTGGGACCGTTTCGCCAAGCTGTTGTTCGATTGGTTCCGCGCACCGGCGCTCGAAGTCCACATCAAGGACAGCGCCGAATGGGCCTCGATCCGCAAGATCGGCTTCCATCCGCTGGCGCGGATGACCGAGGACGAGGAAAAAAGCTTCATACAGTGCCTGGAAACCTACACCAACCGGGAGTGGCGCGACACCAAGGGCCGCACGCCGGCGCGCTATACCTTCGCCACGCTGGTCGACCCGCATGAGGAATTGCCGCCCTCGGAGATCTCGTCGCTGCGCTATTGGGCCAAGATCGCCGAGAAGATGGGCGTCGAAATCGAGCCGATCACCAAGCGGGACCTGGCCAAGCTCGCCAATTACGACGCGCTGTTCATCCGCGAGACCACCTCGATCTCCAACCACACCTATCGTTTCGCCCGCCGCGCCCAGCAGGAAGGCATGCCGGTGATCGACGATCCACTGTCGATGATCCGCTGCACCAACAAGGTCTATCTCAACGAGCTGATGGCCTACAACAAGGTGCCGGTGCCGCCGACGGTGATGATCGCCGGCACCTCGGATCTCGAACTGGCGGCGCAGACGCTGGGCTTTCCGCTGGTGCTGAAGATCCCGGATTCGTCGTTCTCGCGCGGCGTCAAGAAATGCGCCAATTTCGAGGAACTGAAGACGCTCGCCACCGAATGGCTGGAGGATTCCGACCTTCTGATCGCGCAGAAATTCATTCCGACCGAATATGATTGGCGTGTCGGCGTGCTCGGCGGCCAGCCGCTGTTTGCCGTGCACTATCTGATGGCCAAGAAGCACTGGCAGATCGTCAACCACAAGGCCAACGGCAAGCCCGACCAGGGCGGCATCAAGACCTTCACGCTGAAGGAAACGCCGGCGCATGTCGTCGAGACGGCAGTGAAGGCGGCGCGCTGCATCGGCGACGGGCTCTATGGCGTCGACCTCAAGGAGACCAAGGACGGCGTCTTCGTCATCGAGGTGAATGACAATCCCAACCTCGATCATGGCTGGGAGGATTCCGGTGAGAAGGACGAGGTCTGGGTGCGGCTGACGCAGTGGTTCCTGGAGCGGTTGGACCGGCCGGGGCGGTAATTTGATCGGGGGTAGAACATGCAGTTTATCGTGATCGAGGATTTCACCGGCTGTGATCGCAAGGAGATCTATCGCCGCTTTCGCGACCGCGGCCGCCTGAAACCGGACGAGCTGCTCGTGCACCACAGCTGGATCGCGGCGGACATGAGCCGCTGCTTCCTGCTGGTGGAGGCCGATGACGTCACGCTGCTGCAGCGTTGGGTCATCGAATGGGCGGATCTGGTGGAATTCGAGATCATCCCCGTGGCGACAAACAAGGACATGGCTGAGGCATTGAGCGGGCACCTCTGACGATTGCCGCGTGTCGCGTCAACGCAGTGCCGGCGAGCCGACTGCGCGCCGGCACTCGTCGATCAGCCACTGGCGAAATGCGTCCACGACATCGCGTCTGGCGCTGCGCGCCGGGATCGTCAGGCAATAGGGCTGGCGCAGCTCGACCATTTGGGCGAGGGGCCTGACAAGTCGGCCGTCCTCCAGCGCCTCGGCACAGTAGATCCCTTGCGCCAGCGCCACGCCCAATCCCGAAATGGCAAGGTCGAGTGCTGCGCGCGATGAGTTGGCCGAGAGGCCGCGCTGCGCTGCCCGGCCGGGTTCGATGCCGGCCGCCTCGAACCAGTTGTGCCAGGACGGAAAGGACGCACCGGTCGGTCCCCAGCCGGTATGGATAAGCGGCAGGCTGGCGAGGCCTTCGGGTTTGATCGTGTCCGCCAGCCCGGGTGCACACACGGGATAGACTGCGTCCTGGACGATGTCCTCGGTCGGGTGCTCGCGATAGTGCGGGCCATAAGTGAGCCTGATGTCGATCAACTCACGGTCGAACGGCACCGGGTCATCCTCGCCTCTGAGCGATATGTCGACGGCGCCATGGCTGGAGACAAAACCAGTGAGGCGCTGCGAAAGCCAACCCATGGCCATGGATGGCGGCACCGACACCACGAGGCGCGGGCGGAACGCATCGCCGCCCAGTTGGCGCGCGACGCTGCCGATCTCCTGGAAGGCCATGGTCAGCCTGGGCAGCATCTCGACGCCGGCCTCGGTGAGGACGGCGCGCCGGTTGACGCGATGGAACAGCTTGCGGTCCATCTGCTCCTCGACGGTGCGGATGAGCTGGCTGACGGCGGCGGCCGATACAGAAAGCTCTTCCGCCGCCCCCGCAAAGCTGCCTGTACGGGCGGCAGCCTCGAAAGCCTGAAGTCCTTTGAGAGAGGGAAGTACGGCCATGATCACCGGATAGATAAGTTCAGCTTATCTAAATCGCAGAAATCGTCATTTTTGGAAAGATTTTTCATGCGCTACAGTGGATTCTATCAAATCCCAGCCTGGATCGAAGCCCGTGGATCATCGCGACGTAATTTCATCGTTGACGCAGGAGGAGCGCAACCGGCTGACCGCCAAGTCTGATGCCGCGGGCCTCGTTCAGCTTGCCGCTCATTGGGGTGCGATCGTGATCCTCGGATCGCTGATCGCCGCCAAAGTGCCGTTCTGGCCGCTGCTGATGCTGCCGCAAGGTCTCCTCATCGTGTTCCTATTCACGCTGCTGCACGAGACGGTTCATCGCACGGCCTTTGAGGCGCAGCGGCTGAACGATCTCGTGGCGCGGGTGTGCAGCCTGGCGATCGCACTGCCGGCGGACTGGTTCCGCTACTTCCACTTTGCCCACCATCGATACACGCAAGATCCCGACAATGACCCGGAACTGGCGTTCCCCAAGCCGGAGACATGGCGGCAATACCTCGTCCACATATCCGGCATCCCGTTATGGTGGGGCCACATCAAGACGCTTTATGCCAACGCCGCGGATCGTGGTCGCGAAAGCTACGTTCCGCCAAAGGGCTATGACAAGGTGCGCATCGAGGCACGCGCCATGATTGCCTTTTATGCCGTGCTCCTTCTGCTTGCCGTCTATTTCCGGCTCTCGGTGCTTGTCTATGTCTGGATTTTGCCCGCTCTGTTGGGGCAGCCGTTTCTGCGCCTCTATCTCTTGGCCGAGCACGGTCGTTGTCCGTTCGTCGCCAACATGCTGGAGAACACCAGGACCACATTGACCAACTGGCTGGTCCGCAAGCTGGCGTGGAACATGCCGTTCCATGCCGAGCATCATGCCTATCCCGGCGTGCCGTTTCATCAACTGCCGCGGTTTCATGCGCTGATCGAGCGGCATCTCAAGGTGGTCGAGCCCGGCTATGTCAGCTTCCACGAAAAGTACATCGAGACGCTGCATTGACGATGGCCGGCCTAGCCGGTCTGGCTGTGCGGCGCCCGGGATCTCAACAGACGCTGGATCTCGGCCGCCTGTGACGGCGCGCCGATCAGAAAGCCCTGCGCCTCGGTGCAGCCATTGCTGCGCAGGATGTCGAGTTGCACCTCGGTCTCGACCCCCTCGGCGGTGACAGTGATGCCAAGCTCGGCACCCAGCCCGATGACGGTGCGAACGATCGCCGCGGTGTCGCGATTGCCCAAATCGTGGATGAACGAACGGTCGATCTTGATCTTGTCGACAGGAAAACGCCTGAGGTAGCCGAGCGACGAATAGCCGGTGCCGAAATCGTCCAGCGCGATGCGGATGCCGAGTTCGCGCAACTGCCGCAGCGTCCTTAGCACCACCTCGCTTTCGTCCATCAGCACGGTTTCGGTGATCTCCAGTTCCAACCGACCGGCTGGCACGCCGGAGAAAGCCAGCGCCGAGATGACGCTGCGGGCGAAGCTGCCGCTTTTAAGTTGCACGGCCGAGACATTGACCGCGACGCGCAGGCCGGCGGGCCACCGTGCCGCCGCCGTGCAGGCTTTCCTCAGCGCCCATTCTCCAAGCGGCACGATCAATCCGGTTTCTTCGGCGACCGGAATGAAGCTGTCCGGCGCCACCATGCCACGTTCTGGGGAATGCCAGCGCATCAAGGCTTCCGCGCCGACGATCTCGCCGGAGGCGATGTTCATGATGGGTTGGAAATCGAGGTCGAATTCCTGGCGCGACAGTGCGGTCCCGAGGTCGACCTCCAACGCACGCCGTGCCTGTACCATTGCGTCCATTCCGGGTTCGAAGAAGCGATACAGATTGCGGCCTTCGCTCTTCGCCCGGTAAAGCGCTGTATCGGCGTTCCTCAGCAGCGTGTCGGCGTCTCCGCCGTCGTCGGGGAAAACCGCGATGCCCAGGCTGATGCCGATATGCATCTCGCGGCTCTTGTCGCGGAACGGTTTTCCGATTGTCTCGACGATGCGCTTCGCGAGTTTTTCAGCATTGGCAATGCCCTTGAAATTGAACTGGATGATGACGAATTCGTCGCCGCCGAAGCGGGCAACGACGTCGTTTTCATTATGCAGGCAGCGCTGCAGCCGCTCGGCCACGGTCTTCAGCAGCCAGTCGCCGGCCGGATGTCCCCAGGTGTCGTTGACTGCCTTGAAGCGATCGAGATCGAGCGAGAAGATCGCCAGCGGCGTGGCCGCCGTGTCCTCCAGCGCAAGGTCGAGCCGTTCGCGAAACATCGAGCGGTTGGGCAATCCCGTCAGCGTGTCGTGATGCGCAAGATGGGTCATGCGCTCTTCGGTGCGGCGACGTTCGGTGACGTCGTCGAAGGTCACCACCCAGCCGCCGCCATCCATCGGCCGACGTGTGACCAAAACCGTCCTGCCGTCGGTAAGATGCCGATAGGCCGAATGCATTTTTGCCGCCGCCAGACAGGCTTCGGTCTTGGCGACTTCGCTGTCGACATCGATCTTCGTATAGATGCCGAGTTCCAGCAACCGTTCGAGCGCGTCGCGGTGCGTCGTTCCAAGCGGAAAATCCGCCGGGGTGACCTTGTAGAGCTCCAGAAAACGCCGGTTTCGCACGATCATCTTGCCGTCGGCGTCATACATCAGCAAGCCTTGCGACATGTTGGCGAGCGCTGCGTCGAAGCGGCGGTGCTGCTCCTTGAGATCCTCTTGCGCGCGGCGCTGCTCGGTGATGTCTTCATAGATCGAAACCCAGCCGCCCAGAGCCAGAGGGCGGTGCGAGATGCTGACGATGCGGCCGTCCGACAGTGTTTCTTCGTAGGTCGAGGGCTTTGCCTGATCGATATAGGGCTTGCGGATGGCGTAGAGTTCGTCGGCGGTTTGCGAGGCGACGCCGATATCGACGCTGTGGCGCAGAATGTCGAGGAACCGGATGCCGGGCCTTATCACCCTGGCGTCGAGGCAAAAGATGTTTAGGTAGTTGCCGTTGCAGATGATCATCCGCTCGTCGGCGTCGAACATGCACAGGCCGTGCGACATGTTCTCGACCGCAGCCGAAAAGCGTTGGTTCTGCTCCCGCAGTTCGTCTTCCATGTGGCGGGAGCGGTCCATGCCTTCGGCCTCCCGTTTCGGGACGGCCGAACCATCCTTGGCATCAGCGACGGGCATGAGCGCGCCTGCGGACCGTGATCGAACAAGCTACTGTGGTCGCCGCTGGTTAATTTAGCGTTTTAATGCATGTCGCCCAAAAGTGACCTCGGTTTTGGGGGAATGACATGCATAAAAAGACCTAAAGCGCGTCGCGTGAATCCGTTTCAGCGCGACGCGCTTTAGCCGATTGCGGTCGCCGAAACCTGATGCCGCGACGTCTCGATCGCCGAAAACCGTTTCAGAAACGCGTTCTGCGCCCAGGTCACCGAACGTGGCGTGAAATCGAAGCGGTCGGCATTGAAGCCGCGCGGACGGCCGAAGAACTCGGTCGCCTCGGCGGTCGAAAAGCCGGCGAGCAGCGTTGCCTCGAAATAGGCGGCGATCTGGTCGGCGCGCTTGATCTCCTTGCGCAGCGCAGCACTTGGTTCCGGAGGCAGCGAGAAGCGCAGATGGATGGCGCGCTGCAGCCGTAACTCACAATCCTTGTAGCTGCCGCCCATCACCGATTTGAACGGCGAGATCATGTCGCCGATGACATATTCGGGGGCGTCGTGCAGCAGGGCCGCCAGCCGGGCGTCGGCCGAAGCCTCGGGCACCAGGTCGCAGAACAGCGCTTCGACCAGCAGCGAGTGCTGGGCGACCGAAAACGCATGCTCGCCGCTGGTCTGGCCGTTCCAGCGGGCAACGCGGGCGAGCCCGTGCGCAATGTCCGAAATCTCGATGTCGAGCGGCGAGGGGTCGAGCAAATCGAGCCGGCGGCCCGACAGCATGCGCTGCCAGGCGCGTGCCGGCGCGCCGACGCGGTCGGCCGCCATCAGGCCTCCTCCGCGCTGACGGCTTCCTGCGGGAAGGCGAATTTTGCCCAACCGGGAATGGCCAGCGTTAACGGAACGTCCCCGGCCATGATCGGCTGGCCGGCATCGAGCGCCGCCTTGACCCGGTCGATGCGCGCAATGGCCAGACCGGTCGTGTCTACGGTCGAGCCGAGCGTGCCAACCGGCCTGCCTGCGACGGTCAGCTCGGTGCCGGGCGCGGGCAGGGGCCTGTCGGCCGATGCAATCAGCACGCGCCGCCTGGCCGTGCCGCGATGCTGCATGCGCGAGACGACCTCCTGGCCGACATAGCAGCCCTTCTTGAAGCCGATGCCGCCGGTTTCGTCCAGCAGCACATCGTGGGGGAAGGCGTCTCCGAGTTGGTAGTCGCTGCCGCTTTCGGCAATGCCGCCGACAATGCGGAAGGCTTGCCACGCGGCAAGATCGCCGGGCTCATCCGTTTCGCCATAGGAACGCGTGACGGCACCCTTCGGAAAGCGTGTGTCGGCGGCCGCCGTTGAATCAGATTGTGAGGGTGTTGATTCATGTCCCCACGCGACGGTGACAAACGCCTGATCGGATTTGGTAATCTCGACCTTGGCGCGCAGTTTGTAGAGCGTCAGCCGGCGTACGAAATCGTCCGATATGTCGGCACGGCATTCGAGCCGGAATGCATTCTCGCCGGTGCGGGAGATCAGGAAATCGAACAGGATCTTGCCTTGCGGCGTCAGCAGCGCACCGGGTTTGGCTTCGCCGGGAGCCAGGATGTCGAGATCGGTGGTCAGGATGTTCTGCAAAAAATGCTCGGCATCCGGACCTGATACGGAAATGAGGGCGCGGTCTTTGAGCTGGGCACAGGGCATGGGCGGAAAAGCAACCTGATCTTGCAAAATGGTCGGCCTTTACGTAAGCCGCTGGCACTCCCCCCGCAAGAGAGCATGGCCATGATCTACGACCTCATCCTGACAGGCGGCACAGTGGTCAACCATGACGGCGAAGGGGCTCGCGACATCGGCGTGAAGGACGGGCGCATCGCTGCCATCGGCGATCTCCGCCAGGCCTCGGCCGGCGAGACGATCGACTGCCGCGGCCTGCATATCCTGCCGGGTGTCGTCGACAGCCAGGTGCATTTTCGCGAGCCGGGACTGGAGCACAAGGAAGATTTGGAAACGGGTTCGCGCGCTGCCGTGCTTGGCGGCGTCACCGCCGTGTTCGAGATGCCCAACACCAATCCGCTGACCACCAGCGAGGCAGCGCTTGCCGACAAGGTCCGGCGCGGCACGGGGCGCATGCATTGCGATTTCGCCTTCTGGGTCGGCGGCACCCGCGAGAATGCCGGGGATGTCGGCGAGCTTGAGCGGCTGCCGGGTGCGGCCGGGATCAAGGTTTTCATGGGCTCGTCCACTGGCGACCTGCTGGTCGAGGATGACGAGGGCGTGGCGTCGATCCTGAGAAACACGCGCCGGCGCGCCGCCTTTCATTCGGAAGACGAATTCCGGCTGCGCGAGCGCCTTGGCGAACGCATCGAAGGCGACCCGGCATCGCACCCTGTCTGGCGCGACGAGATCGCCGCCTTGCGCTGTACCGAACGGCTGGTACGCATTGCGCGAAACGCCCGTGCCCGCATCCATGTTCTACACATCTCGACCGCCGAGGAGATTGTGTTCCTCGAACAACACAAGGATGTCGCGACCTGCGAGGCGACGCCACATCATTTGACGCTGAGCGCCGACGACTATCTCAGGCTTGGCACGCTGATCCAGATGAACCCGCCGGTGCGTGCCGCGCGCCATCGCGATGGCGTCTGGCATGGCATTGCGCAAGGCATCGTCGATGTGCTCGGCTCCGACCACGCGCCGCACACGCTGGCCGAGAAGGCAAAGCCCTATCCGGCCTCACCGTCGGGGATGACCGGCGTGCAGACGCTGGTGCCGATCATGCTCGACCACGTCAATGCCGGCCGGCTGACCTTGCAGCGCTTTGTCGACCTGTCTAGCCACGGCCCGCAGCGGATCTTCGGCATGGCGAGAAAGGGCCGCATCGCTGCCGGCTACGAGGCCGACTTCACCATCGTCGATATGAAGCGGCGCCAGACCATCACCAATGCGCAGGCCGGCTCGAAAGCCGGCTGGACGCCTTATGACGGGAGAGAAGTGGTCGGCTGGCCGGTCGGCACCGTCATTCGCGGCCGC
Organism: Mesorhizobium sp. Primo-A; assembly: GCF_003997175.1. NCBI lineage: Bacteria > Pseudomonadati > Pseudomonadota > Alphaproteobacteria > Hyphomicrobiales > Phyllobacteriaceae > Mesorhizobium > Mesorhizobium sp. Primo-A. The sequence continues at coordinate 13,638 of NZ_RZTG01000012.1, read as the reverse complement.
CGCGTGATGTGGGAAGGCGAGATCGCCACGCCAAGCCAGGGTAGGGCGGTGGAGTTTTCTGAGGCATTGCCCCGCTAGGCTCCCTACCCCCGTGGGTGGGAAGAGCCGCTCTCAATCCCCGGCGACGAAGAATGACCACTGTCCGCTAGGGGTGATACCGACGCGATAGAAAATATAGGCGCCGAACTGCTTCATGTCGTCGAAATCGCCAGCGGTGACGATCTTGAACAGTTCGACCCGCTGCTTGGCGTCCAGCTTGTCCAGCGGGAGGGCGAAGAAATACGGCCACACATAGAGCTCTTGTGGCGTGCCGGCATCGAGGTGGACGTAGCCGGCATCAAGCACCTCCTCCAGGATGGCCAGGATTTCCTGGCCGTCCGGGTCTCCCGAGAGGCCCTTGAGGAAGGCGACGGCATCGCCATCAATGTCGGTTAGGGACAATTGCGTTGTGTTGTCGCCCGTGCCGATCAACGGCCGCAACTTTTCGATATCGCCGCCCTTGCAGGCTTCGACGATCAAATCATGCATGCGCCGCACTGGTTCCGGCAGCTTGCCGAGATCGTAGATGACCTCGGGCACCGGCGTGTCCGGATCGACGCGTGGCCTGGTCACGCCGCCATCCGCCGGACTGTCCGGCTCGGCTTCGGCAGGAGCAGTCGGCTGGCTAGACGGCGGCGGCGTCCCGACCGGGTTGGGCATTGGCACGGTGCTTCCGGGGGGCGACATGTCGTCGGCCGGCGGCGTGACCGTCGGGGGGAGCTCTTCGCGCTTGATTTCGCTCAGCGCATAGGCGGGGCTGCTCGCGAGACACACAACCAGGGGAATCGCGGCACAGCAAGCGGCGAAAGAGATGCGAAGGACCAAGCCACGCGGCTTGCCTGACATCGAAAAACTCACTGCCCGTTTCTCCCTGCTTACGGGCATGACGCCCGAGCGGCATATTGCCGTCAAAGAACCGGACGTCGGTTCAGTGCCGCAGCCGTTCAGGTTCGAAGGCGCCAGCAATCACCTTTTCACGCATACGGTCGAGCAGGGCAAGGGCCGAGGTCTCGCCATTGGCACGCAACATCTCGCCGAAGGCTGTTTCGAGCGCTGCTTCGGCAATGATCTCGGGCTCTATCCCGGCGGAGAGACCTTCCGCCCAGGCCTCGCTGTGGCTTTCCACGGCGGTCAAGCGTTTTTCTTCCCTGACCAGCGCGTCGATGTCGTTGACACCATGTTCCATAAGCGAATGTCCACCCTTTCAAGCTGCGATCCATTGATGTGGATCAGGCCTGATCTGTTCATTTCACACCCAGGGACAATTAAGTATTTGTAAATACGACATTTTTTTGATCGTCTTTTACAAAGCCCGATTGCCTTGTGCGAAACTGCGTTCAGTTCGAGTCAAACTTAGCCGATTGGGGCGGCCTGCGGGGCGAAAACCTTCAGTTTGAGTTAATTCCGCTTTCGCGCGGTAGGGTTTCGTTAATACTGTTGCAGAAGTGCAACATGAGGATTGCACCAAGATATCGCCTGGCACAAGCCGATATATCGGCTGTACCCAGCAATGGTTCGGATAGTTGTCGATGAGCGAGTGCCTAAAGCGCGCTGCGTTTGAACGGATTCAGGCGAGGCGCTTTAGGTTTTCGTTTTTATGCGTGTCGTTCTCCCAAAACCGCAGCCACTTTTGGGCGACATGCATTAGTTGCCGTAACGCGAGGCGATGTCGCGAGACAGCGTCTCGCCTTCCTTCATGTAGCGGCTGATGGCTTCGGTCGCCGAGGGCGTGCACCTCGTATAGGTGCCGCCGAAGGAGCGGTAGCCGCGATTGAAGCTGGCAATGAAGCGGGCGCGCCGCTCGGCGTCCGGATTTTCCGAATCGAGCAGTTTTGTCATCTCGACACGCCACTGGTCGCCCTTTTCGCCGCACAGATTGCGCAGGAAATGCAGCGAGCCCAGAACCTCCGCCAGCCGCATCAACCCGGGCTCGAACGGCGACTCGGCGCTGAGCGCGGGCCGTATCGAAACGGTCGCGCCGACCGCAAGACACACGGCGAGGAGCATGGATGGACGATTCATAAGCCTTCTCTACCAGCTGCGTGGCTCTGCTAAACAGCATAAGTCTTTGTGGCGAAACAATTTGTGGCCCGCAAGTTGATTTCAGGACAGCAGTCCGGCGTTTCCGCCGGGGGCCAACAAGTCTTCGGCGACCGCGAATACCGAGCCTGCCAGCGGCAGCGCCGCCATCTCGCTGAGCGTATAGAAGGCCGCCGTCTCCGCATCGTCGCTGGCCACGGCCTCGCCGCCGGCATAGGCGGCGCCGAAGACTGTGAGGAGATAATCGACCGGGTGGCTGTCATCCCGGCCGTCGATGCGGATTTCCCGCAGCGGGCGATAATTTGTGGCACGCAAACCGGTTTCTTCCTGAAGTTCGCGCTCTGCCGCTGCCTCCAGCGTCTCACCAGGTTCGACCTTGCCGCCCGGAAAGGCATAGAGCCCTTGCGACGGTTGCCGGGCTCGCTTGACCAGAAGCACGGTGTCTGCCCGCACGACGGCGACCGAGACTGCCGGAAGTATTTTGCGCGCTTCGTTCATGGATTCCCAATCAGGCTGAAGGCCGGTCAGTTGTGGACCGGCCAGCGTGGACAAGTTTTAGCGGTTGCGCAACGCCGGTTCCATCGCCACTTTCAGAAGCCGAACCTTTCGAAGGGCACCAATCGACCATGTGCGGACGTTTCGCCTTGACCGCGACGCCGGATCAGACCGCTGCCTTTCTGGACGTGGCGGGGCTTGAGGATTTCCCGGCGCGCTACAACATCGCCCCGACGCAGCCGATCCTGATGGCGGTCGCCGGCCCTCCGCAGGCGCCGGGCTCCAATCTGCCGGACCGGCAGCCAATGCTGGTGCGCTGGGGGCTGATCCCGACCTGGGTGAAGGATACACGCGAGTTTCCGCTGCTGTTCAACGCGCGCTCCGAAGGGGCTGCCGAAAAGGCGTCGTTCAAGGCCGCCATGCGCCATCGCCGCGCTTTGGTGCCGGCGTCCGGCTTTTATGAATGGCGGCAAACCGGTGGCAAGAAGGGGCAGCCTTACTGGATACGCCCCAGGCATGGCGGGTTGGTTGCCTTCGCCGGGCTGATCGAGACCTATGCCGAGCCGGGCGGTTCGGAAATGGACACCGGCGCCATCCTGACCATCAACGCCAATGCCGACATCGCGCATATCCACGACCGCATGCCGGTGGTGATCGACCCCAGGGATTTCGCCCGTTGGCTGGATTGCCGCACGCTCGAACCGCGTGATGTCGCCGATCTGTTGCGGCCGGCTCAGCTCGATTTCTTCGAGGCAATTCCGGTCTCCGACCTCGTCAACAAGGTCGCCAACACCGGACCGGAGATTCAGGAGCGGGGCGAGATCGGGCCGGAGCCCGAGAAGGTCAAGCGCCAGAAGTCCGGCGCGGACGACAGTCAGATGACGTTGTTCTAGCAGAGGGCGCGCGCGTCGGCGCCTTCATTTCTGGCGCCATTGGCGCCGGCCGCCCACCCCTTCAGGCAGCGCGGGGCGAAACGATCTTCTGCGCCGGCTTTTTCTTCTTGGCGGTATGGAGAAGGGCGGCGACGATCGCGGCCGGGCCGATTGCGCGATAGTGGTTGGCCAGCGCCGGCTGCTTGGCGCGGTTGGCTTCCTGCTTGGTTCGGGGCATGTCTCTCTTCCCTGGTAACATTTTCGTGTCTGCGTTTGATGGCCGATTCTGACCAAATCGTGACGCCTGCTGATCTAGCCGGCGAATGTTTCATGACTGTGCCGACATGTTTAATAAAATGTTTCAGTGCATCATTACCTGTGACCCAGCGACGGTTTTGCCGAAACTTGCGACTTGACGGCAACACAAGCCAAGGCGATAAAGCCGCCCATGAAAACGTCTTTCGCCATTTGTGGCATTTGCATTATTGGCTAGCCTCGCGCTGGTCCGGACGTTTTCGCCTCATCTCTCCCCAGATTGGACAAACGCCCCGGCCAGCAGGCTGGAGCCTGATTTGCGTTCGCGCAGGGCTGGCTTCGTCGAATTGAGTTCTGAACCGGGAAGGCACGAATGTCCGACGCATCGCAGGGCCTGCGCCTCTACAACACGCTGACGCGGACGAAAGAGGATTTCGTCCCGATCGATCCGCTGAACGTGCGCATGTATGTCTGCGGCCCGACCGTCTACGACTTTGCTCATATCGGCAATGCCAGGCCGGTGATCGTCTTCGACGTGCTGTTCCGCTTGCTGCGCCATCTCTATGGGCAGACGCACGTCACCTATGTGCGCAACATCACCGACGTAGACGACAAGATCAATGCGCGCGCTTTGCGCGATTTCGGCGGCGAGATCGCTTCCGGCACGCTGTCGTTGAATGAGGCGATCAGGCGGGTCACCGAAAAGACCGCCGACCAGTTCCACAGCGACGTGGCGGTTCTCGGCTGCCTGGAGCCGACGGTCGAGCCGCGCGCCACCGAATTCGTCGAGCCCCGTGCCGACGGCAAGGTTGACATGATCACCTTGATTCAAAGCCTGATCGAACGCGGCCATGCCTATGTTGCTGCGGGCGAAGTCCTGTTCGACACGGCGTCGATGCCCGACTACGGCCAGCTGTCGAAGCGCAATCTCGACGAGCAGCAGGCCGGTGCTCGCGTCGCCGTCGACGCGCATAAGAAAAATCCCGGCGATTTTGTCCTCTGGAAGTTGTCGTCACCGGAGGAGCCGGGCTGGAATTCGCCATGGGGCAGGGGTCGGCCGGGCTGGCACATCGAGTGCTCGGCGATGTCGGCCGCCTATCTCGGCGAGGTCTTCGACATCCATGGCGGCGGCCTCGACCTGATCTTCCCGCACCATGAAAACGAGATCGCCCAGTCGCGTTGCGCCCATGGCACCGAAATGATGGCCAACATCTGGATGCACAACGGCTTCCTGCAGGTCGAAGGGCAGAAAATGTCGAAGAGCCTCGGCAACTTCTACTCGATCAACGAACTCCTGGAGACCGAGACCTTCGGCGGCCGCAAATGGCCGGGCGAGGTGCTGCGGCTGGCGATGCTGATGACGCATTATCGCGAGCCGATCGACTTTTCCGTGCGCAAGCTGGAAGAGGCCGAGAACACCCTGCGAAAATGGAAGCGGGGGGCCGACCTCGCGCCGACGGCGGCGGGACAGGTGCCCGTGGAGATCATTGACGCCTTGTCGGACGATCTCGCCACCTATGCCGCCTTCCAGGTCCTGACCCAGTTGGCCGGCGAGGCAATGGACGGCAACGATGCCGCTGCATCGCTGAAGGCGTCGCTGCTGTTCCTCGGCTTCGACGTCGCGTCGGCGAAGGTTGATGAAGGCCACGTCGGCAAGGCCATCGCCAAGCGTCTCGCGTTCATCGCCGCCAAGAGCTGGGCCGAAGCCGACCGCATCCGCGACGACCTGCTGGCCCAGGGGATACAGTTGAAGGACGGCAAGGATCCGGTCACAGGCGAACGCATCACCACCTGGGAGGTAAAAAGATGATCGATCATCTCGGCATCAACGTTGCCGATTTCGACGCTTCGAAGGCTTTCTATGACAAGGCGATGGCGCCGCTTGGTGCCGCGCTGTTGTATATGGTGCCGCTGGAGTACACCGGCGGTAAAAAGGTCGGTGGCTACGGTCGCGATCGGCCGGTATTCTGGCTGCAGGAAGGCAAGGATGGTCAGAAGGCCCATCAGCACGTCGCCTTCACCGCGCGCAGCCGCGCCGAGGTCGAAGCCTTCTATGCTGCGGCGCTTGCCGCCGGCGGCAAGGACAATGGCGGGCCGGGCCTGCGCCCGCACTATCACCCGGACTACTATGGCGCCTTCGTCCTCGATCCCGACGGCAACAACGTCGAGGCCGTCTGCCATGCGCCGGAGTGATCAGCGATGAGCCTCGACAACCGACCGATCTATACCGGCGGCTGCCAGTGCGGCGCGGTGCGCTTTCGCGTTGAAGGCGCTTTGGGCGACGCTTCGGTCTGCCATTGCCGCATGTGCCAGAAGGCGTTCGGCGCGTTCTACGCGCCGCTGGTTTCGGTGCGTGGCGCCAGGCTCGACTGGACGCGCGGCGAGCCGAAATACTTCCGTTCGTCCAACCATGTCGATCGCGGTTTTTGCGCCGATTGCGGCACGCCGCTGACCTTCACCGCGCCGGACGGGGTTGGCCTCGCCATCGGTGCGTTCGACAATCCAGCGGAGATCGTGCCGCTGATTCAATGGGGGATCGAGGCAAAGCTGCCCTATGTCGACTCGATCCCGCAACTGCCGGGCGAGGACACCATGGCCGACATGTCGTCGGCCTCCTATCTGGCCGATCTCGTTTCCTACCAGCACCCCGACCACGACACCGAACAATGGCCGCCAAAGGAAAGATCATGACCGATCAGGTAAGAACCGGCGGCTGCCAGTGTGGCGCCGTGCGCTTCCGCGTTCATGGAGCGCTCGGCCGTCCGTCCATCTGCCATTGCCGCATGTGCCAGAAGCAGTTCGGCTCGTTCTTCGGCGCGCTGGTCACGGTGCCCAGAGATGGCGTCGAATGGACCCATGAAGAGCCGAGTTACTTCCAGTCGTCGGTCAACATCGATCGTGGTTTCTGCGCCCGCTGCGGCACGCCGCTGACATATCGGCAGCCCGGCGGGCTGGAAATCGCGATCGGTGCCTTCGACGACCGTTCGGACCTGGCACCGCAGATCCAGGTCAACTATGCCGCGCGGTTGCCCTGGGTGGAGACGATCTTCGATCAGCCCGTCCACCAGGATCCTGATTATTACAACAGGCAGGAATCCATCATCTCCTTCCAGCACCCAGACCATGAAACGCCGGACTGGCCGACCAAAGGTTTACAACTATGAGCAGTCAATTGCGTACGCTTTATCCCGAGATCGAGGCGTTCGATTCCGGCATGCTCGATGTCGGCGACGGCCACCAGGTCTACTGGGAGCGTTCCGGCACTAAAGGCGCCAAGCCGGCGGTGTTCCTGCATGGCGGGCCGGGCGGCACCATTTCGCCAAAACACCGGCGGCTGTTCGACCCGAAGCTCTACGATGTCATCCTGTTCGACCAGCGTGGCTGCGGAAAATCGACGCCCAACGCCTCGCTCGAAGCCAATACGACATGGCACCTGGTCGCCGACATCGAACGGCTGCGCGAAATGGCCGGCTTCGACAAATGGCTGGTGTTCGGCGGCTCCTGGGGGTCGACGCTTGCGCTCGCCTACGCCGAGACCCACCCAGAACGCGTCAGCGAACTGGTGGTGCGCGGCATCTACACGCTGACGCGTGCGGAACTGGAATGGTACTATCAGTTCGGCGTCTCGGAAATGTTCCCGGACAAATGGGAGCGCTTCCTGGCGCCGATCCCGGAGGCCGAGCGCAGCGACATGATGGTCGCCTATCGCAAGCGGCTGGTCGGCACGGATCGAAAGGCGCAGATCGAGGCGGCCCGCGCCTGGAGCCTGTGGGAAGGCGAAACGATCACGCTGTTGCCGGAGCCTGAGACAAGCGGTCCGTTTGGGCAGGACGACTATGCCGTCGCGTTCGCCCGCATCGAGAACCACTATTTCGTCCATGCCGGCTGGCTGGAAGAGGGACAATTGCTGCGCGACGCGCACAGGCTGAGCGACATCCCCGGCACCATCGTCCATGGCCGCTACGACATGCCATGCCCGGCGCGCTATGCCTGGGCGCTGCACAAGGCCTGGCCAAAGGCGGATTTCCATCTGATCGAGGGCGCCGGCCATGCTTATTCGGAGCCGGGTATCCTCGACCGGCTGATCCGCGCGACGGACAAGTTTGCAGGCAAATGACCATGACCCGCGAGCGCCTCTATCTCTTCGACACCACATTGCGCGATGGCCAGCAGACGCCGGGCATCGACTTTTCCGTCGAGGACAAGATCGCCATCGCAAAACTGCTTGACGCTTTTGGCCTCGACTATGTCGAAGGCGGCTATCCCGGCGCCAACCCGACCGACACCGCCTTCTTCCAGGAGAAGCGCACGGAGCGCGCCAAATTCGTCGCCTTCGGCATGACCAAGCGGGCAGGGGTGTCGGCGTCCAACGATCCCGGCCTAGCGTCTCTTGTGCAATCGAAATCGGATGCCATCTGCTTCGTCGCCAAGAGCTGGGACTACCACGTCCGTGTCGCGCTCGGCTGCACCAATGAGGAGAACCTCGATGCCATCAAGGCCTCCGTCGAGGCGGCGATCGCCGCCGGCAAGGAGGCATTGGTCGACTGCGAGCATTTCTTCGATGGCTTCAAGGCCAATCCCGACTATGCGCTGGCCTGCGCCAGGACCGCCTATGATGCCGGGGCGCGTTGGGTGGTGCTGTGCGACACCAATGGCGGCACGCAGCCATCGGAAGTCCGCGCCATCGTCGAGAAGGTTATTTTATCAGGCATTTCAGGCGATCATCTCGGCATCCATGCCCATGACGACACCGGCCAGGCCGTGGCGAATTCCCTCGCCGCTGTCGAGGCTGGCGTGCGCCAGATCCAGGGCACGCTCAACGGCATCGGGGAGCGCTGCGGCAACGCCAATTTGATCTCGATCGTGCCAACGCTGGCGCTAAAGCCGGCCTTCGCCGATCGTTTCGAAACTGGCATTTCGGCTGAGGCGCTGACAGGCATTTCCAGGTTGTCGCGCGCATTCGACGAACTCCTGAACCGAGCGCCAGAGGCGCAAGCGCCCTATGTCGGCGCTTCCGCCTTCGCCACCAAGGCCGGCATTCATGCCTCCGCACTGGCCAAGGAGCCGGCGACCTACGAGCACGTCCCCCCCGAAACGGTCGGCAACCGCCGCCGTGTCATGGTCTCGGACCAGGGCGGCAAGGCCAATTTCCTCGCCGAGCTGAGGCGACGCGGCATTGAGGTGCCGAAGGACGATCACCGGCTCGACGCGCTGATATCCGTGGTCAAGGAGCGCGAGGCCGAGGGCTATGCCTATGAAGGCGCCGATGCCAGCTTCGAACTCCTCGCCCGCAAGATGCTGCACGGCCTGCCGGAATTCTTCAACGTCACCTCGTTCCGCTGTATGGTCGAGCGCCGCTTCGACGCCAACGGCCAGTTGAAGACGGTCTCCGAAGCGATCGTCAAGGTGGTGGTCGATGGCGAGGAGAAGATGTCGGTGGCCGAGGGGCATGGCCCGGTCAACGCACTCGACATCGCGCTGCGCAAGGACCTCGGCAAATTCCAGGGCGAGATCGCCGACATGGAGCTGGCCGACTTCAAGGTGCGTATCCTCAATGGCGGTACCGAGGCGATCACCCGCGTTCTGATCGAATCGCATGACGGCACCGGCGCGCGCTGGTGGACGGTCGGCGTTTCCGAGAACATCATCGACGCCTCGTTCCAGGCGCTGATGGATTCCATCGTCTACAAGCTGATGAAGAACCGCGAGATGGCCGGACTGGTGGCCGCCGAATAGGGTTGAACCATCAGCGAAAGTCCATTGATCCATCAGAACTTTGCGATGGTCTTGCCAAGGTGACTGGGCCATAGCGTTGGCCCATGGCCACTGAAGCAATTACCCTGGATGCAGAGTCCAAGGCCCGGCGCGGCTTTCTGCTGGCGCTCGGCGCCTATCTGCTATGGGGATTGCTGCCCTTCTACATGAAGGCGGTCGCTCATCTGCCGCTCGCGGAAGTCATTGCCCATCGCATCGTCTGGTCGGTGCCGATCGCCGCCGCCGTTCTGATCTGGGCCGGCCGCACGGCGGATTTCAAGGCGGCGCTTCGTTCGCCGCGCACCATCGCCATGGCCGCGCTGACGGCGGCGCTGATCTCGGTCAACTGGGGCATCTATGTCTGGGCGATCGCGGTCGACCGCACCGTCGAAACCGCGCTCGGCTACTACATCAATCCCCTGGTCAGCGTCGTTGTCGGCGCGCTGCTGCTCGGCGAGCGGCTCGACCGGCTGCAGATCGCGGCGGTGGTGCTGGCGGCCGTCGCCGTCGCCGTGCTGACCATCGAAGGCGGCAAGCTGCCCTGGGTGTCGTTGGCACTGGCGTTTTCCTTCGCCGCCTACGGCTTCTTCCGCAAGACGCTGCCGATCGGCCCGAGCCAGGGATTTTTGCTCGAAGTCCTTCTGCTGTCGGTGCCGGCACTTGGCTACATAGTCTATCTCATCGCGACCGGACAGGACCACATCGTATCCAGCAGTGGCACGGATACGGCGTTGCTGATCGGCTGCGGTCCAGTCACATCGGTGCCGTTGTTGCTGTTCGCCTTCGGCGCCAAGCTGCTGCGGCTGTCAACCATCGGCATCATGCAATATATCGCGCCGACCATGGTGTTCCTGATCGCCGTTCTGATCTTCGACGAGCCTTTCGGCACCATCCAGGCCATCGCCTTTGCGCTGATCTGGGCGGCTTTGGCAGTCTATTCCTGGTCGATGTTGACGACAGCGCGACGCGCCGCGCCGCAGCCCGCACGGTAAGGGGGTTCGATGTACCTGCTGCATATCGCCAACAAAAATTATTCCTCATGGTCGCTGCGGCCCTGGGTGCTGATGCGCGCGCTGGATATCCCATTCGAGGAACGGCTGACGCCATTCCCGACCGGATCGAGCTGGGATCTGTACCGTTCCTTCTCACCGAGCGGCCGCGTGCCGTGCCTGGTCGACGACGGCTGGGCGGTCTGGGATTCGCTGGCCATCGTCGAATATCTGGCCGAACGCCACCATGGCGTGTGGCCCGTCGAAGCCAAGGCGCGCGCCTGGGCGCGCTCGGCCGCCGCCGAGATGCATTCGAGCTTCACCGCATTGCGCAGCGCCTGTCCGATGAGTTGCGGCGTGCGGGTAGAGCCGTTTCCGATGTCCGATGCGCTGAAGCAGGACCTCTTTCGCCTCGGCGACCTCTGGAATGATGGTCTTGCTCGTTTCGGCGGGCCATTTCTGGCGGGCGCTCATTTCACCGCAGTAGATGCTTTCTTTGCCCCGGTGGCGTTCCGCGCACAGTCTTATGGGCTCTCCTTCGAGGGTGCGGCTGCAGCGTATCCGGCGCAGTTGCTTGCTCTGCCGGCGATGCGCGAATGGCATGCGGCTGGGCTTGCCGAGACCTGGCGCGAGCCCGATCACGAAGCGGAAGTGGCCGCCGCCGGCACCATCATCGAGGATCTTCGCGCCACTGCGTGAAAGCTGCCGGCGGGTGCTACATCTGTCCGAGCCGCCTGACAAAGAGATAGGTCGCGCCCGCGATCACCATCGACACAGCCGTCACCACCCAAAAGCCCATTGGCGTGTCGACCAGCGGCAGGCCCCCAACGTTCATGCCGAACAGGCCTGAGATGATGGTCATCGGCAACAGCACCGCCGTCATCACCGACAGGACGTACAGCAGCCGGTTCGACTGCGTCGTCAGCTTTGCCATAAGCTCGTCCTGCAATAGCCGGGCGCGCGCCTGCAATTGCTCGCCGTCATAGTGCAGCGTCTGCGCCCGGTGTGAAAGGCGCGCGGCCATGTCGTTGATGCTGTCTGGCAGGTCGTTGCGGTGCGAATGATCAAGGTGACGGAACAGATTGGTCAGCGTCGCCATCTGCCTGTGGATCACCACCAGATGCCGGCGCGCGTCGACCAGGGATTGCCGTTCATTGTGCCATGCGTCGCAGACGATACGGTCTTCGATGCCGTCGAGACTGTCGCCGAGTGCCGCAAGTTCCGCCACCATGCCATCGAACGACTGGCCGACGACAGCCTCGATCAACTCGGCTGGCGAGCGGAACTTGCGCGATCCATTCTCGATCGCCTTGCGGATGTTGTCGACCGACTGCAGCGGTTGCTTGCGGGCGCCGACCAGCATCGTGTCATTGAGCGCGAAGCGGAAATGGCCAAGCCCGCCCGCTTCCGCCGAATAGTCATGGCGCAGGTCCGGCAGATCGCCATAGAGCCAGTCGTCCTCGAGGTCGATGTGGCAGCCATGGCTGGCGGACAGGAAAGCTTCACGCGCCGGTGCCGGCAAAACCCGATCGGCGCCGATTTCGTGACGGGCCCGCATGTCGGAAAGCTGGTAGCTGCGCCATGTCCAGTGCGCGGCGGCGGCGTCCCTGGTTCGCACGCCCTCAGCGGTGAAGTGATAGATGAAGAACAGTCCGTGCTCGTCGGGCAGGTAGGGCGAGAGATCGGTGCCTTCCGGGGCGAGAGTGATGTCCATGGGCGGTGCCAGATGCATGTTCCGAAGATGGCGCCGCACGGCGGCTGCCTGATACTGATTCCTAGCACGCGCGAAGCCGGTTTCGTGTGACGGTTTCTTGACAGCCGATCACAGTCTGTCGATCCCCGTGTCAATCCGGGGGTGACGCCTTCGTCACCCCCGGATGTGCCCTGTCAGTGCTTCGGGCCGAAGCCGGGGTAGGGCTTGAGGGGCACGATTGCGGCAATGTCCATCATGCCGGCCTTGACCAACGGCAAGGTGGCGAGGTGGCCGCGAACCTCAGCATCATCAGCAGCCTCGAGCATCATGCCGCTGCCCGGGATGTCGCCTCGGTTCCACACCTGACGTACCGCCCCTTCGGCGTAGAGCGTGCGCCGCTGTTCGGCTTCGCCGGGCAGAAGTGGAGCGAAATCGGCATCGGTAAATTTTTCGGTGTTGCGAGCGAGAAGGGCAAAGAACTGCATGGCGGTCTCCTTTGGTTGGGATGGCCGATTATCGCTTTTGGCTGGTCAGACAGTCCAAGACTGATTAGGATAAAGTTGAGACCCAAAGGGACTTGAGCCTTGGAGGAGAAATGTTCGACCTGCGCCAGCTCCGCTATTTCGTCACGGTCGCCGAAACCGGAAATGTCGGGCGCGCAGCCGAAATGCTGCATATTTCCCAATCGCCACTCAGCCGGCAGATCATCCAGCTCGAGGAGCAGTTGGGTGTTTCCCTCTTTGAGAGGTCGAAGCAGCGGGTCCATCTCAACGCCGAGGGCCGCGCCTTCCTCACCGAGGCCCGCGCGCTGCTGTCCAATGCGCGACGTGTGGAGGAGTTCGGCCGCAACCTGGCCAGCGGCGCCGTCGGCCGGCTCGCCATCGGCTATGTCGAAGGGGCCGTTCATGCCGGGCTTGTCGCCGGGATGCTGCGCCAGTTCCGTCGCGACCGGCCGGATTTCCACCTGCAGCTGAGAAGCCTGCGCTCGGCGGCGCAGTTGGAAGGGCTACGGCAGCGGTCGCTGGATCTGGGCTTTGTCTACTCGCCGCCACCCGATGATGATCCGGATGTCGCCGCCATGGCGCTGCGGCATGAGCCGCTGGTGCTGGCGATCCCCGAAGATGACCCACTCGTTGAAGTGCCAGAGATCGGGCCTCACCATCTTGACGGTCGCACCTGGATCACCGTCGTGCGCCAGCCGGACGACACCAATCGCGGCCAGTTCCTTGCCGCCTGCGCCAAAGCCGGCTTTTTGCCCGACATCGCCTATGAGACGGCGGACCCGCTGACCTCGCTCGGCCTTGTCAGCGCGGGTCTCGGCTTGGCGACGGTGCAAGCCAGCCTGCGTGCCGCTGCGCCGCCGCGGATCGTGTTTCGCGACCTGCCGTGGCTCGAGCGCACGGTTTCACTCCATCTCGCCTGGCGGCGTCATGACCGGCGCGCGGTGATTGCCGATTTGCGGCAGGCTGCGGCGGAGTAGGGGAATAGGGGAGTAGGGGAG